>JANQXJ010000242.1 GCA_030729445.1 Limnohabitans sp.
TGTGGTCCACACTGCGGCGGATCTTTTCAATCCGCTCAGGGCGCCACGCCCAGATGGATGGGCAAACAAAATGCACGGTGGGAATGCCTACGGCTTTGAGCCGAGCTTCCAGATCGAGGTTGAAATCGGGCGCATCCACCCCAATGAACACGTCGGGCGGCTGGGCCAGCAAACGCTGACGCAATTGATCGCGAATGGCAACGATCCCCCGGTAATGGCGAAGCACCTCGACATAGCCGCGCACAGCCAATTTTTCGTGTGGCCACCAGGCGTCAAAACCTTGGGCCTGCATCCGTGGCCCACCAATACCCACGCCATGCGCCTGCGGCCAGCGCGAGTGCAGACCCTCTATCAGCAAGCCCGCCAGCAAATCACCCGAGGCTTCACCAGCCACCATGGCAAAGGACAAAGCCCCCGCAGGGGCTTTGAGTAGGGGCGAATCTGTGGGATCTGTCAACGCACGATCCCGCGCTGGGGTGAGGCGGCTTGTAAAAAGCTGAGCATCATGTCGACATCGGGCTGGGCCTCGGGCTTTTCGGCAGCCAAAGCGCCAATGCGGGTCATGGCATCGCTGAGCGACAAGCCATCACGGTACAAAGCTTTGTGCATGGCCTTAACAGCACTGATGCGTTCTGCAGAAAAGCCCCTGCGACGCAAACCTTCAAAGTTCATCGACCGCGCTTGGGCTGGCTGGCCTTGCGCCATCACAAAAGGCGGCAGATCGGCAAACAACAAAGAATTCATGGCCGTGAAACTGTGTGCTCCGATTCGGCAAAACTGGTGCACCACCGTGAAACCGCCCAAAATCACCCAGTCATCGACCACCACATGGCCCGCGAGTTGCGTGTTGTTGGCAAAGATCGTGTGGCTGCCCACTTGGCAGTCGTGCGCCAAATGCACATAGGCCATGATCCAGTTGTCGTGGCCCACCGAAGTCACGGCCCGGTCGCCAGGCGAGCCGATGTTGAAGGTGCAAAACTCGCGGATGGTGTTGCGGTCTCCGATCACCAACTCACAAGGCTCGTTGTTGTACTTCTTGTCTTGGGGCACTGCGCCCAGAGAGCTGAACTGGAAAATCCGGTTGTCTCGGCCAATTGTGGTGTGGCCCTCGATCACGCAGTGACTGGCCACGGTGGTTCCGGCACCGATTCGCACATGCGGTCCGATCACGGTGTAAGGCCCAACGCTCACCGAAGAGTCAAGCTCGGCCCCCGGGCTGATGATGGCGGTCGAATGGATCTTGCTCATGGGACTCAAGCCTGCGGAATTTTCCGCATGGTGCACATCAACTCGGCCTCGGTGGCGATCTCGTCGCCCACTTTGGCGCGTGCCTTGAACTTGAAAATCCCGGCTTTCATCCGGTCGAGTTCGACTTCCAAGATCAGCTGATCACCAGGCTCCACCGGGCGCTTGAATCGGGCCCCGTCGATGCCGGCAAAGTAATACACGGTCTGGTCATCGGGTGTCTCACCCAAAGTGTCAAAGGCCAGCAAGGCTGCGGCTTGGGCCAAGGCTTCCAGCATCAACACACCCGGCATCACCGGGCGGTGCGGAAAGTGACCCTGAAAATGGGGCTCGTTGATCGACACGTTTTTCAACGCCTTGATGCGAACGCCTTTTTCGAGTTCGAGCACGCGGTCCACCAGCAAAATGGGGTAGCGGTGCGGCAGCTGTTTGAGAATTTTGTGGATGTCCATCATGGTCATGTTTCCTTGTTATTTTGAATCTGGGCCTCGAGAGACTTGATGCGATCCCGCAATCGGGACAATTGTTTGAGGCTGGCAGCGTTCTTTTCCCAGTTGGTGTTGCTGTCCAAAGGGAACATGCCGGTGTAGTGCCCCGGTTGCAAAATGGACCGGGTCACCACCGAGGCTGCCGAAATGTGCACATGGTCGGCCAGGGTCAAGTGTCCCAACACCACCGCCCCACCGCCCACCGTGCAATGGGCGCCGATGCGAGCACTGCCCGCGACACCAACGCAACCGGCCATGGCCGTGTGGGCGCCGATATGGACGTTGTGACCAATCTGGATAAGATTGTCGAGTTTGACCCCGTTTTCAATGACCGTGTCTTCAAGGGCCCCTCTGTCAATGCAGGTGTTCGCCCCGATTTCCACATCATCGCCAATGCGCACAGCGCCCAGTTGTTCAATCTTTTCCCATTGGCCTTGGTGCTGAGCAAAACCAAAACCGTCGGCGCCCACCACCACACCCGAATGCAGTAAGCATCGCTCTCCCACCACGCAGCCTTCAGACAAAGTCACGCGCGACTTGAGAACCGTGCCTGCGCCGACCTTGGCACCGCGCTCAAGCACACACAAAGGGCCAATGACGGCATCCTCGGCCACCCAAGCGAGCGGATCGATCACAGCGGTGGGGTGAATTCGAGGCCCCGCCTGGGGTTGCTGGGTCTGCTTCCACAAACGGGTCAAGCGAGCGAAATACAGGTAGGGGTCGTCGGTGACGATGGCCGATCGCCCCTGACTGGCCAGCGTTTCAAAAGCTGGCGCCACAATCACGCAACCAGCGTGGCTGTGTGTCAGTTGATTTTGGTATTTGGGGTGGCTGAGAAAACTGATTTGGTCAAGCTTGGCCGATTGCAAAGGGGCCAAGCCAGCGATGACCCAATTGGGGTCACCGCACAAACGTCCACCGAGACGATCGACCAGATTTGCAAGCGTCAAAGTCACGGGGTCCAAACCGACACACGCTTTTACTTGGCAGCCGAAGCGTTGAGTGCCTTGATCACTTTTTCGGTGATGTCATGCTTGGGATTGACATAGACCGCTTCCTGGAAAATCACATCGTACTTTTCAGACTCAGCCACTTGCTTGACAGCGCGGTTGGCACGCTCGACCACAATCTGCTGCTCTTCGTTCTTGCGAGCGTTCAGGTCTTCTTGGAACTCGCGACGCTTGCGTTGAAACTCGCGGTCTTGGTCGATCAGCTGTTTCTGGCGAGCGGTGCGCTGGGACTCGGCCAAGGTTGGGGCTTCGCGCTCAAACTTTTCGGAGGCCTGTTTGAGGCTATTGCCGGTTTCCACCAACTCTTTTTCCCGGCGAGAGAACTCCTGCTCCAGTTTGGCCTGGGCTTGCTTGGCCGTTGCTGCTTCGCGGAAGATGCGCTCAGTGTTGACAAACCCCATCTTGAAGTCTTGAGCCTGAGCCAACCCGGTCACACAAGCCGCAGCGGCCAACAGGGCGACGGAGATTTTTTGACGAAACGTGTTCATTAGAAGGAGGTTCCGATTTGGAATTGAAGTCGCTGGATTTTATCGCCTGTCTGCTGGCGAATCGGCGTGGCATAGGATAACCGCAAGGGGCCCATTGGTGAGATCCAGCTCAGCCCTATACCGGCAGAGGCACGCAACTCATCGATTGACACCTTTTCACTCTCGCCAAAAGCACGCCCAATGTCGGTAAACCCAAACAACCTGAGTGTTCTGTCATTGCCTGCACCAGGAAAAGGCATCAGCAATTCAGCATTCAAGACCACCTTTTTGGGTCCACCAAGGTAAATTGGAGACGTATTGGAAGGATTAGACGGTGGCCCCAAAGTCGACTGCTCAAAACCTCGCACACTGCCCAATCCGCCAACGAAGAAATTTTTGAACAAGGGGTATGGCTGACCCTTCAAGCCTTGACCCCAACCCAGATCGGTGTTGAAGGCCAAGGTGTATTTTTTGCTGAGCGGGTAATACTGCTGGTATTGGTAACTGGCCCGTGCGTAACGCACATCACCCGCAACACTCACATCAGCGTTCACACGCTGCAAGCTGCCCCGGGTGGGCACCAAGGCGCTGTCTCGGCCATCACGAGCCCAACCCAAGGTCAAAGGCAAAGCTGAGCTGGTGGTCCCGAAATTTTGGACATATTCACTGTACTCAATCGGTAAACCTGTGCCTTCACGGATTTCGGTTTGCTCTGCATTGATGCCCACAAACACCGTGTCAGTCTCCGTAACAGGAACACCAAAACGCAAACCCGCACCCGAGTTGATAAGACTGTACGCATTCACATCGCCCAAATAAGGTCGCGTGGTGCGCTGAAACAGGTCCAAAGTCCTGGAAATGCCAGCTTGGGTGAAATAGGGATCGGTCGTACTCAGCACAAAATTGCGGTTGAATTTGCTGGTGTTGACTTCCACCGCCAAGTAGTTACCGGAGCCAAAAGCGTTCTCTTGGCGAATGCCAAAGCTCAGGGCCACTTTCTCAGCAGAAGAAAAACCCGCGCCCAAAGAAATGCTACCCGTGGGCTTTTCGGCCACTGTGAACAACAGATCCACCTGATCGGGCGCCCCAGGCACCTCCAAAGTTTCAACGTTCACTTGGGTAAAAAAGCCCAAGCGGTCCACCCGGTCACGGGACAGGCGGATTTTGTCGCTGTCATACCAGGCCGCCTCAAACTGACGAAACTCTCGGCGAATGACTTCGTCGCGAGTGCGGTCATTGCCAGCGACCTGGATCCGTCGAACATAGGCTCGACGCGAGGGCTCGGCCTGAAGCACAAACTGCACCCGGTTGTTGCGTCGGTCGATTTGAGGTTTGGCCTCGACGCGGGCAAAAGCGAAACCAAATTTTCCAAAGTATTCAGTGAAAGCTTTGGTGGTTTCGGCCACTGTTTCAGCGTTGTAAGGCTTACCCACAGCGATTTTGATCAGCGACTTGAACTCGTCATCGCGGTTGAGGTAATTGCCTTCCAACTTGACGCCCGAGATGACAAAACGCTCACCTTCGGTGATGTTGATGGTGATCGTCATGTCCTGCTTGTTGGGGGACATGGCCACTTGGGTCGAATCGATTCTGAACTCCAAAAAGCCTTGCGACAAGTAATACGAGCGTAAGGCCTCCAAGTCTGCGTTCAGCTTGGTGCGCGAATAACGGTCAGACTTGGTGTACCAACTCATCCAGCCACCGGTATCCAAATTGAACTGATCGCGCAGAACGCCATCGCTGAATGCCTGGTTCCCCACGATGTCAATTTGAGCGATTTTTGTTGGTCCGCCTTCAGTGATCGTGAATGTCAAATTGACCCGATTACGGTCGATGGGCGTGGCCGTGGAGACCACTTCAGCACCGTAAAGGCTTCGGCTGATGTACTGGCGTTTGAGTTCTTGCTCTGCTTTGTCCGCCAAGGCCTTGTCGAAAGGTCGTCCCTCAGAGAGTCCAACGTCCTTCAGGGCCTTGACCAGCACATCCTTGTCAAACTCTTTGAGCCCAATGAATTCCACTGAAGCCACAGAGGGTCGCTCTTGCACCACCACCACCAGCACATCGCCCTGGGTTTCCAAGCGCACATCCTTGAACAAGCCCAACGCAAACAGTGCACGGATAGCCGCAGCACCTTTGTCATCGGTATAGCGGTCACCCACCCGCAATGGGATTGAGGCAAACACCGTGCCGGGCTCGATCCGCTGCAAACCTTCCACACGGATATCGCGCACTGTGAAGGGATCGACCGCCCAAGCAGGCAAGCTGAGCAAAGCGCAGGCCAGCGCCTTCATGGCAGAGGGCAGGATTTGGGCGCGGAAATCAGGAAAATTCATGTTGCGATCGTTCTAAAACCAAAGCCATTTTCAGGGTTGAAAATCAGGCTTTTAAACCACCCACTTCCATACAGTCAGTTGAGCTGAAGGCTGACTGCTGGTCTGGGCGAGGTGTTTTGACTGCTCACACCGAAGCAGCCAAAAATACCAAAAGATAATACATCAGGACCGGACTGCGACCACCCAGCACAGGACTGCCTTCGCTGGTATTTTCACCTCAAGCGTGTAAGATTGCGCTCGGCCTCCTCGCGACTGCGGGCATCCAAGGCCAGCAAATCATCCAGACCATCCGGTGGCGAGCACTGCAAACTGTCCAGCGTGGCACGGTTGAGCTCATGAATTTGGTCAAAGCGGATGCGCTTGTTCAAGAAGGCCTCCACAGCGACTTCGTTGGCCGCATTCAAAATGGCGCAACTGCCGGGCGCACCGCGCAAGGTTTCCCAGGCCAGGCGCAAACCCGGAAAACGCTGGACATGCTCTGGCTCGTCCATGGCTTCGAAAGTCATGGCGGCCAGTGCGTGAAAGTCCAGCGGAGCTGCACCCGATTCGATGCGCTCGGGCCAGCTCAGACCGTATGCGATGGGCACACGCATGTCGGGCGTGCCCAACTGCGCCACCACCGAATGGTCGCGGTACTGCACCATGGAATGGATGACGCTTTGAGGATGAATCACCACCTCCAATTGATCGGGTGAGAGGCCGAACAAATAACGCGCCTCGATCACCTCCAAAGCCTTGTTCATCATGGTGGCCGAATCCACCGAAATTTTTCGACCCATGACCCAATTGGGATGCGCACACGCCTGTTCGGGTGTGACATCCCTCAAGGTGCGTGGATCCCGGGTGCGGAATGGACCGCCGGAGGCCGTCAGAATGATCTTTTGTACACGCCTCTGCCAGCTTGATGGATCCTCGGGCAGAGACTGGAAAATCGCCGAATGCTCGCTGTCGATGGGCAGCAACAATGCACCACCTTCTCGCACAGCCCGCAAGAACACTTCGCCCCCCACAACCAAGGCTTCTTTATTGGCCAACATCAGGCGTTTGCCCGCACGCGCTGCCGAAATACAGGGCGACAAACCCGCCGCACCCACAATGGCCGCCATCACCGCGTCCACCTGCGGCGCAGAAGCCACGTCGTCCAAAGCCGCAGCGCCCCAAAGCACCTGCACGGGCAGACCTTCAGCCTTCACCCTCTCGGCCAATTGCCGGCCCGCCGACTCTTGCACCATCACGGCCACTTCGGGTTTGAATCGGGCACATTGGGCCAGCATCAAATCCACTTGGCTGGAGGCGGTCAGCGCGTGGACTCGGTATTGTTGCGGGTGGCGACTGAGAACATCCAGCGTGCTGGTGCCAATGGAGCCGGTTGAGCCCAAAATTGTGATGCACTGTTGTTTGTTCATGCCAGAGGTCTCCACATCAAATCCAAGCCACAAGCATCATGGCCAGAGGCAAAGTCGGCAATAAGGCGTCCACCCTGTCCAGCACACCGCCATGTCCTGGCAAGAGGCCCGAGCTGTCCTTCATGCCCGCACTGCGTTTGACCAGGGACTCCACCAAATCGCCCACCACACTCATGGCCGACATCAAAAGCAAGGCCGGCACGGCCACGCCAGCGCCCCGGTCCCACAACAGGGTGTAGAAACTGGCTGAGCTTGGTCCTTGAGTTTGGTCAAAAACCGTCCAGAGCCAGGACACCAAAAAGACACCCAACATGCCGCCCAGCACCCCTTCCCAGCTTTTACCAGGACTGATGGCCGGCGCCAGCTTGACGGGAAAGATTCGCCCCCCCAAACCACGACCAAAGAAATACGCAAAAACATCGGCTGCCCAAACCAGGACCAACACTGACAGCAGAAAATTCACGCCCCGCTGATGGGCTTGCGCCAAAGCCAACCAGGCCAAGGCCAGCAAAAACAGGCCCGTCCACCAACGCAAGGAACGCGGCCAAAGCGCCCATCCGGATACGCCACGCTGGATCATCCAGGCTCCCAACAAAACCCACACGGCTCCGGCCACCAGCCAGAACTGGGGCGGCGTCGATTGCAACCAACCTGCCAAAGTGGACAAGGCACAGGCGGCGACACACACCAAACTGCCCACCCAGGCCTGCACAGGCCCCACCCCGTTCAGCCGCCCCCACTCCCAAGCACCCGCGGCAATCAGCACCAAGGTCAGCGCCATGAAGGGCCAAGGATTGGCTGCAAACAAAGCGGGCAGCAGCAAGGCCAGCAAAGCCAGGGCGGTGATGACGCGTTGTTTGAGCAAGGGTTCTCCAAAAAAAAAGGCCGCCAAATAAAAAGAGCCGCAAAAAAAAGGGCCGCCAATTGGGCGGCCCATCAGGCCGTGATGAGCCACGGCACCCCATTCAAACTCAGACGGCCATGATCTCTTGTTCTTTGGCCGCCACCAACTGGTCAATTTCGGTCATGCGCTTATCGGTCAGTTTCTGGACATCGGCCTCGGCACGCTTTTGATCGTCCTCAGACGCTTCCTTGTCCTTGACCAATTTCTTCACCGATTCGTTGGCATCACGGCGCAAATTGCGGATCGCGATCTTGCCGTTCTCGCCTTCCGTGCGGGCCAGCTTGGTCATTTCCTTGCGGCGCTCTTCGCTCATAGGGGGCATGGGCACACGAATCAAATCGCCCATGGAAGCGGGGTTGAGTCCCAACTCGCTTTCGCGAATGGCTTTTTCGATCTTGGCGCCCATGCCTTTTTCCCAAGGCTGGACGCTGATGGTGCGCGAATCCATCAAGGACACGTTGGCCACTTGAGACAAAGGCACCATGGAGCCGTAGTAATCGACATGGATGGTGTCGAGCAAGGCCGGATTGGCACGCCCGGTGCGAATCTTGGTCAGGTTGTTTTTGAAAGCCGCAATGGATTGCTCCATTTTGGTTTCGGTCGTTTTCTTGATGTCTGCAATCGTCATGGGGTTCTCCTCGTCAGAACGGGCTCAAGCATAAACCAAGGTGCCTTCGTCCTCACCCAGCACCACGCGCTTCAATGCGCCGTTCTTGATGATCGAAAACACCTTGATCGGCAGTTTCTGGTCGCGGCACAAGGCAAAAGCCGTGGCGTCCATGATGCCCAAATTGCGCGAAATGGCTTCGTCGAAGCTGATTTCGCTGTATCGCGTGGCAGAGGGGTCTTTTTTGGGGTCTGCCGAGTAGACACCATCGACCTTGGTGGCCTTGAGCACCATCTCAGCACCGATCTCGGCACCGCGCAGAGCAGCGGCCGTATCGGTGGTGAAGAACGGATTGCCTGTACCAGCAGCAAACACCACGACCTTGCCCTCTTCGAGGTACTGCAAGGCCTTGGGGCGCACATAGGGCTCGACCACTTGGTCGATGCCAATGGCCGACATGACACGGGCAGTCAAGCCTGCCTTGTCCAGGGCATCGGCCAAGGCGAGAGAGTTCATGACCGTGGCCAACATGCCCATGTAATCGGCCGTGGCACGGTCCATACCCACAGAACCACCCGCCACGCCACGGAAGATGTTGCCACCACCAATGACCACAGCCACCTGAACACCCAGACGGTTGATCTCGGCGATTTCTTCGGCCATGCGCACAATGGTGGCGCGGTTGATGCCAAAGGCATCGTCCCCCATCAAGGCCTCGCCGGACAGCTTGAGCAAAATGCGCTTAAAGGCTGGCTTGGCTGAAGACATGAGGGGCTCCTTGGGGTTCAATGTGGACGATGGGTTGGCAAATCAGCAGGGACGTGAACTCAGGCAGCGCCTTGAGCAGCAGCCACTTGGGCCGCCACTTCGGCAGCGAAGTCGTCGACTTTCTTCTCAATGCCTTCGCCCACCACGTACAAAGTGAATGCGCTCACGGTGGTGCCCGCGGCCTTGAGCATCTGCTCGACGGTCTGCTTGTCGTTCTTGACGAAGGACTGGTTGAACAAAGACACTTCTTTCAGGTACTTTTGGACCGAGCCCTCGACCATTTTGGTGGCGATGTCAGCAGGCTTGCCGGACTCGGCAGCCTTGGCCGCAGCCACCGAGCGCTCTTTTTCGATCAACTCGGCAGGCACTTCAGCGCTGGTCAGGGACACAGGCTTCATGGCGGCGACGTGCATGGCGACGTCTTTGGCAGCGGTTTCGTCACCTTCGTACTCGACCAACACGCCGATGCGGGTGCCGTGCAAGTAGTTGGCGATCTTGGCAGCGCCAGCAGCACGCTTGAAACGGCGGAAACTCATGTTCTCGCCGATCTTGCCGATCAGGCCCTTGCGCACTTCTTCCAAAGTGGGGCCAAAGCCGTCTTGGCTGTAAGGCAACTCGCCCAGTGCAGCGATATCGGCAGGATTGTGCTCGGCCACCAGCTTGGCGGCGGCGTTGGCCAGAGCCAAGAAGCTGTCGTTTTTGGTCACGAAGTCGGTTTCGCAGTTCACTTCGATCATGGCGCCGGTGGTGCCGTTCACAAAGCTGGTCACCACGCCTTCGGCGGTCACGCGGGAAGCGGCTTTACCCGCCTTGGTGCCCAGCTTGACGCGCAGCAATTCTTCTGCTTTGGCCATGTCGCCTTCGGCTTCGGTCAGGGCTTTTTTGCACTCCATCATGGGGGCGTCGGTTTTTGCGCGAAGTTCAGCGACCATGCTTGCGGTAATTGCAGCCATTTGATTTCTCCGTAGTCAGTTTAAAAGTCAGATTAAAAAAAAGGGGCCACAAAGCCCCTTTCATCGAGTGTTAGGAACTCAGGCGGAAGCGTTGGCGTCTTCGACGAAATCGTCGGCGCCTTCGGTCACGGCCTTGACCACGTCGTTGACCGCATTGGCACGGCCTTCGATGATCGCGTCAGCGATGCCACGGGCGTACAAAGCCACGGCCTTGGCCGAGTCGTCGTTGCCAGGAATGATGTAGTCGATGCCTTCGGGCGAGTGGTTGGAGTCCACCACACCGATCAAAGGGATGCCCAGTTTCTTGGCTTCCGAGATCGCAATCTTGTGGTAACCCACGTCGATCACGAAAATCGCATCAGGCAAAGCAGCCATGTCCTGGATACCACCGATGTCTTTTTCGAGCTTTTCCATCTCGCGCTTGAACATCAGCTGTTCTTTTTTGCTCAGGCTGTCTAGGCCAACTTCTTGCTGAGCCTTCATGTCCTTCAGACGCTTGATCGAGGTCTTGACGGTCTTAAAGTTGGTCAGCATGCCGCCCAACCAGCGCTGGTCGACGAAAGGCACGCCAGCGCGCTGGGCTTCGGCAGCCACCAGCTCACGGGCTTGGCGCTTGGTGCCGACCATCAAGATGGTGCCGCGGTTGGCAGACAGCTGCTTGGCGAACTTGATCGCGTCCTGGAACATCGGCAGCGATTTTTCCAGGTTGATGATGTGAATTTTGTTGCGGTGACCGAAGATGAACGGGGCCATCTTGGGGTTCCAGAAGCGGGTTTGGTGACCGAAGTGGACACCGGCTTCCAGCATTTCGCGCATGGTAACGGACATAAAAATACTCCAAAGGTTGGGTCTAAAATCCTGTCCACTGATCGCGCACAGCCTATAAAACACTGGGCGCAACACCTTGACGGGACGGATTTGCGGATGAACTTCGCTGAGATTGAGAACTGTTTGGCGTGATGTTGAACATGACACTCAAAAGACAGCGCCCGAGCTCTGCAAAGCCTTAGGATTATAGCATCCTGCCTTACCCGAAAGTGACCTCTCCCCATGAAAGCTGACCTGATCGCTACCCGGCAAGCCATCCAGGATGGGTCCACAACGCCCCAAGCGCTTGCTCAAGCGTGTTTGGATGTGGCGCAAAGCCCGGCCTGCAAGCATGCCTTCATGCAACTGACACCCGATGCGCTGCAGCAAACAGCCAGTCTGCCCCAAGTGGCCCAAAGCCCGCTCGCGGGCCTTGCGGTGTCCACCAAAGACTTGTTTGACGTTCAAGGGCAGGTCACCCAGGCCGGCTCCATCGTCCTGAAAGATCAGTCCCCGGCCCCAGCAGACTGTCTGGCCGTGGCGCGTTTACGGGCCGCAGGCGCAGGCCTGATCGGGCGCACCAACATGGTTGAATTTGCTTTTTCGGGCGTGGGCACCAACCCCCATTACGGCACACCCGCAGCTTGGGACGGGCTGTACGACCAAGCTGCCGGCGGACCCGGCCAACCCCATGCACCTGGCGGCTCGAGCTCCGGCGCCGCTGTTTCGGTAGCCACAGGTGCTGCCTTCATCGGTCTGGGCTCGGACACGGGCGGCTCCATCCGTGTGCCCGCTGCGCTGAACGGCATCGTGGGCTTCAAAAACACCGCCCGCCTGGTGCCTACACAAGGCGCCCTGCCCCTGTCCACCACACTCGACACAGTCTGCGCCATGACGCGCAGCGTGCGCGACGCGATTTTGGCGCACGAGGTGCTGTCTGCCAGGCGCGTCCCCCGAGGTCACCGGCCACTTTCCGGCTACCGCCTGGCCGTGGTCAAAAGCCTGATGCAGGACAACATGGATGCCGCGGTGACGCGGGCTTTTGAGCGCAGCCTCAACACCTTGCGAGCCGCCGGGGCGCACATCGACGAGATTACCCTGAGCGAACTGAATGAGCTGGCTCCCATGATGGCCACAGGTGGCTTCAGCCCGGCCGAGGGCTTTGCCTGGCACCGTGAGTTGCTGGCCCGGGACAGCGCTCGCTATGACCCCCGCGTCCTGCAGCGCCTGATGCGCGGATCTGGCATGAAAGCCCATGAATACATGGATTTGGTGCAGGCCCGCCAGCAATGGATTCGCCGCGTCGAGAAAGCGCTGGTGGGTTATGACGCTGTGCTCTCGCCCACCACCCCCATCACCGCACCCCAAATCAGTGACGTGGCCCCGGGGGCAGAGCGCGACTCAGAGTTCTTCCGGGTCAACGGTCTGTTGCTGCGCAACACCAGCGCTGTGAACACACTTGACGGCTGCGCCATCTCCCTGCCTTGCCACGCGCCGGGTGAGCTGCCCGTGGGCATGATGGCCTGGCACGCGGCCATGCACGACGACACCATTTTGCAGTTGGCCTTGCTGCTTGAACCCTTGTTGCAACAACACTGAAACCATGCACATCCTGAGCCGCTCACACGCCTGGCCTGTCCTAGGGGCAACGCAGGTGCGGCAGCTCGAACCTGCGCTGCAGGCCCTCAGCCCCACGCCTTTGATGCAAAGCGCGGGTCTGGCC
>JANQXJ010000243.1 GCA_030729445.1 Limnohabitans sp.
GAGCAGCCAGGCGGTGTGCCAAATGTGCAGGCGGGCGGTGTGCAGATCGATGTCGTTGTCGGCCAGCATGAAGCCGACGCCTTCGTGTTCGGCCAGTGGTTTGCCAAAGGCGTGGCGGCGGCTGGCGTAGGCCAGTGCAATGTCGTGCGCACGGCGGGCCTGCCCCAGCCAGCGCATGCAGTGCGTCAGGCGGGCAGGTGCGAGCCGAATCTGCGCGTAGCGAAAACCCTGGCCCACTTCGCCCAGCACATCGCTGGCGGGCACGCGCAGATTCTCAAAACGCAGCACGCCGTGGCCGCCTGTGAAGCAGTTGTCCATCGCATCCATGCTGCGCTCGAGCGTGATGCCCTCTTTGCCCATGGCGGTCAAAAACATGGTGGCCGTGCCGTCTTCCATGCGGGCCATGACGATGATGTAATCCGCGCCGTCGGCCCCGGTGATGAACCATTTGAGGCCATTGATCAGGTAGTCGTCGCCATCGCGCACAGCGGTGGTTTGGAGCATCGACGGGTCAGCGCCCGCACCGGGATCGGGCTCGGTCATGGCAAAGCACGAACGTGTGAGGCCCGCGACCTGCGGGCGCAGCCAGCGCTCTTTTTGTGCCCAGGTGGCCACCTCTTCCATGAGGTGGATGTTGCCCTCATCGGGTGCGTGGATGTTGAGGGCGGTGGGCCCCAGGTTGGAATAACCGGCTTCTTCAAACACCACCGCTTTGGCGATGTGGTTCAGGCCCAGACCCCCCATGGCCTTGGAGGCGTGTGGCGTGAGCAAGCCTGCAGCGCGTGCGCGGGCCACCAGTTCTTGTCGCAAATCTTCGGACGGGCCGTGGTGGCCGTGTCGCGGGTCGCCCTCTAGCGGGATCACCTGTTCGGCAATGAACTGCCGCGTGCGGTCGCGCAGGGCCGCAATGTCCGGTGGGATGTCGAAATTCATGGTCAGTTTTTTAATCGTTGAACAGGGTTTCTGAGGGTGATTGGAAAGGCTGCGCAGGCCTTGGCCTGTCCGGCCTGCGACTTGCCGTCGCCCGGGTGTCTTTTCTCGAAGCTTGAGGCGGCCTGTCATCTGGGTGGCACGCCCGAGAACAGGTGGGTGCTAGTCTGCACGCCACGGGCCACGACTTGAATAGGCCCTTGCCCCCAAAAGGAAAACCATGAAGCTCTACACCGCCCACCGCGCCCCCAGCCCTCGCCGGGTGTTGATGTTTTTGATTGAGAAAAACATCACCGGCATCGAGATGGTCAACATGGACCTGAACGGCGGCGAGCACCGCACGCCGGGCTATCTGGCCAAAAGCCCGTTGGCCAAAGTGCCTGCGCTGGAGCTGGATGACGGCCGCGTGATCACCGAGACGCGGGCGATTTGCACTTTGCTCGAGGGCCGCTTTCCCGAGCCCAACCTGATGGGGGTGGATGGCGATGAGCGGGGGTTCATTGAGATGGCCGATCGGCAGGTGGAGTTGTATTTGCTGGGCGGCATTGCCAACGCGATCCGCCACGGCCACCCGGGTTTAGCCGCTTTGGAGAAACCACAGTTCCCTGAGTTCGGCCGCTCGCAAGCCGAGAAAGTGCGTGATGTGGCCCGTTGGTTTGACCAAACGCTGCAAAGTCAGGCTTGGATCGCAGGCGAGCGTTTCACCATTGCCGACATCACCGCCTTTTGTGCGCTGGAGTTTGCACGCGGCTTGATGAAGTTCGTGCCCGGCGACGAGGGCTTATTGGCTTTGCAGGCTTGGCGCGACCGGGTCAACGAGCGGCCCAGCGCCAAAGCCTGACCGACTTGGCGTCAACTGCGGGCGGTGGTTTAACCGTTCGCGCTTGGAGGCTGCGCCGTCAATTTGGTGTGGGCTGATCGAGCGCTGGGGTGGTGATGGGCCCTTGGCCTGAAAAACGCTCCAGCAGCAAGTAAATCACGGGCGTGATGTACAGCGTGACCGCTTGAGACAACACCAAGCCACCCACCACGGCCAAGCCCAAGGGTTGGCGCAATTCGGCTGCTGCACCGTGCGCAATGGCGATGGGCAAAGCACCAATGGCGGCGGTCAAGGTGGTCATCATGATGGGCCTGAATCGCAGCAGGGCGGCTTGGCGAATCGCTTCTTGGGGCGTGAGGCCTTCGTTGCGTTGGGCATCCAAGGCAAAGTCGATCATCATGATGGCGTTTTTCTTGACGATACCAATCAGCATCAGCAAGCCGATCACCGCGATGATGGTCAGGTCTTTGCCAAAAAACTGCAGCGTCACCAAGCCGCCAACCATGGCAGAGGGTAAGCCGGCCAAGATGGTCAGGGGGTGGATGTAGCTTTCATAGAGCATGCCCAGCAATATGTAAATCACCACCACCGCAGCGACCAGCAGCCAAATTTGCGAGGACTGCGAGGACTGGAATACAGCGGCATCGCCGCCATAGGTGGTCAGCACCGTGGGGGGCATCTTGAGCTTGGCCACCATGGCATCGAGGGCCTGCGTGGCTTCGCCTAGCGGCACGCCCGGTGCCAGGTTGAAGCTGACGGTGACGGCTTCGAGCTGGCCTTGGTGCTGCACACTCACCGGGCCTTGGCTGCGCGCAATGGTGGCGAATGCCGACAAGGGCACCAGGGTGCCGCTCTTGGTGCGGGCGTGGATCTTGAGCACGTCCAGCTCGGACTGTCCGCCCTCTGTGGGGACTGACAAGATCACCTGCCAGGTGCCGGCGTCGCTGTAAATGCTGCCCACTTGGCGGTCGCCATAGGCGCTGTAGAGCAAGGTGCGCAAGGCCCCCATGTCGACACCCAAGAGCTGGACCTGGGTTTTGTCGATCTTGAGTTCGGCTTGCAGGGCTTGGTTTTCTGTGTCGCTGTTGACGTCGGTGAAGCGGTTGTCGCCCCGCATCCCGGCCATCACTTGTTCAGACCATTTGGCCAAGTCGCCGCCGCTGACGCTTTGCAGCGTGTATTGGTAGCGCGCCCGGCTGAAGCGGCCGCCAACTTGCAGGTTTTGCAGCGGCGTGAAAAACACCCGAACCCCGGCCACACTGCCGGTGGCTCTGCGCAATTCGCCAATCACGTCTTTGACCGGCAGGCGTTGGTCGCGGGGTTTGAGGGTGATGAACATCCGACCCGTGCTGCCGCCAAAGGCAATCGCGGCCATGCTGGCCACTGCGGGATTGGCCTGGGTTTTGAGGGCCACTTCGTCGATCAGGCGTTGCATGGTTTGCGGACCAGCATCTTGCGGGCCCGAAATCGTGGCCATGACTTGGCCAATGTCTTCTTCTGGAAAATAGCCTTTGGGCATGGACACGAACAACCAAGCCGTCAGGGCAAAGCTGGCCAAGGTGACCACCAACATGACCCAGCGGTGGTGCAGTGTCCAGTCCAAGGTGTTGCGATAGCCGTTCAGTGTTTTATTGAACAGCCAGTCAAACCAGCCGGTCAAGGCCAAGGTCAAGCCCTTGTTGTGCGTCGCGTCGCTGGATTCGTGGCTCAGAAAACGGCTGCACAGCATGGGCACCAGGGTCAGCGAGACCACGGCCGAAACCAAAATGGCCAAGCCCACGATGACCGCGAACTCGTGAAACAGCAAGCCCAATGTGCCGGGCATGAAGAAGATGGGAATCAGCACCGCCACCAACGAGACCGAAATGGACACGATGGTGAAGGCGACTTCGCGGGCACCCCGCACGGCGGCATCAAACGGTTTCATGCCGTTTTCGATGTGACGCACGATGTTTTCCAGCATCACGATGGCGTCGTCGACCACCAAGCCCACCGCCAAGGTGATGCCCAGCATGGAGATGTTGTCCAGGCTGTAGTCGAAAGCATAGAGCAGCGACATCGCGCCCACCAAGGACACTGGGATGGACAAGGTGGGGATGATGGTGGCGGAGATGCGGCGCAAGAACAAAAAGATCACCAACACCACCAAGCCAATGGTCAGTGCGAGGGTGAAGTAGATGTCGGCCAAGGCTTCGCGGATGGATTCGCCACGGTCGTTGAGCGATTGCAGCGTGACGCCCTGGGGCAACTGATCGCGCAGGTTGGGCAGGGCTTTTTGAATCGCGTCGATCACCGCGATGGTGTTGGCATCGGGCTGGCGTTGCACCGCCATGATGATGGAAGGCACGCCGTTGTAGCGGGCGATGCGGTTTTCGTCTTCGACCGAGTCGCGCACTTGGGCCACGTCGCGCAAATAAACCGGCACGCCGTCACGCACAGCCACGATGTGGTTGGCGAACTCTTTGGCACTGGCCAGTTGCGTATTGGCCTGGATGATGAGCGACTGGCTCTCGCCGTTGACCACGCCCATGGGGGTGATGGAATTGACGGAGCGAACGCTGGTGGCGATGTCGTCCAGCGTCAGGTTGCGGGCGGCCAGGGCAATCGGGTCGGCTTTGACGCGCACGGCAAAACGGCGTGCACCGTAGATGGACACTTGGGCCACACCGTCCACCGTGGACAGGGAGGGCGAGACCAGGTTCTCGGCAAATTGCGACACGGCGGTCAGGTCAGCCGTTTCAGAACTCAGGGCCAGGATCAACACCGGGGCATCAGCGGGGTTGACCTTGCGGTAAGAAGGCAATTCCGTCATCTCGGACGGTAAGCGGCGCTGTGTGAGCAACAAAGCGGACTGCACATCGGCGGCCGCGTCGTTGATGTTTTTGTCACCGTTGAACTCCAGCGTGATCGCTGTGCGTCCGAGGGTGCTCGACGAGGTGATGGTCTTGATGCCCGAGATGGTGGAAAACTGCTTTTCCAGCGGCAAGGCCACCGACTGCGCCATGGACTCGGGGCTGGCGCCATTGAGGTTGGCCGTCACACTGATGGTGGGGGTGTCGTAGCGGGGCAGGGCAGCGACGGGGATTTTGCTCAGCGCCCATGCGCCCAAGGCCAGCATGGCGACGTTGAGCAGCACCGTCATCACAGGACGGCGGATAAAAATTTCGGTGGCGCGCATGGCTTACTCCTGAGCGCCCGAGAGCAGGGCGGGGCCAATCACGCGCACCGTCGCACCGGGACGCACGTTTTGCCGTCCATCGACCACGATGTTTTGGCCAGCGCTCAGACCTTTGACGGCCACGCGTTCGCCAATCACGGCGAGGATGTCGACGTTTTGCGGCTTGGCTTTCTTGTCTTCGCCCACCACATACACAAAGCGCTTGTCGTTTTTCAGCATCACTGCTGCTTGGGGCACTACCGCGACTTGGGGCAGGCTGCGCGCTTGTAATTCAATGCGCACCGCGGTGCCTGGCCAGAGGTCTTGTTTGGGGTTGGGCACTTGGGCGCGCAAAGCCAGCATGCCTGTGCTGGCATTGATGCTGCTGTCAATGAAGCTCAGTTTGCCGTTGCTCGGTGGGGCTGCGTTCAAGGTGCTGGGGCTGATGCGCACTGTGGCACCGACACCGGCGGCGCGGATGGTGGCCACATTGGTTTGAGGCAGCGAGAAATCCACACCCATGGGGTCCATTTGCGTAATGGTCAGCAAAGGGGCGGCAGACACGCCGCTGGCGACCAAACTGCCAGCCACCACGTCAATGCGTCCGACGCGCCCGGCGATGGGGGCGTAGATGTTGTAGAGGCTGACTTGCAGCTCTTGTGCCTGCAGGGCAGCGCGGTCGGCGCTGACCTGTTGCTTTTGTGCGGCGACTTGGGCACCGATGTTGTCTGTGGCGCTGGCAGACACAAAGGATTGGTCTTGCAAGGAGCGCGAGCGGGTGAGTTGACGCTCAAGTTCTTGCAAGTTCGATTGTGAGCGGGCCAGGTTGGCTTGGGCTTTGGCCAGGTTGGCGCGTTCGCTTCGGCTGTCCAGTTCGAACAACAGTTGTCCTTTTTTAACCATTTGGCCTTCGCGCGCATGCACGTTGGCCAGCAAGGCGGTGATTTGTGAACGCACGCCAACAGATTGCACTGGGGCGGCTGAACCAGTCGCCGACAGGTTTTGGTTGATGTCGGTCAGTTTGACTGTGAAGACACTCACCGCGGCTGGGGGCGCACTGCGGGCGCCGCCCGGCGGGCCACCGGCACCGCCCTTGGCACCTTCTCCGGGTTTGGCGGGTGCTGCGCCATTGGCAGCTGGGGCTTTGGGTTGATCGCCAGACTTGGTCTCTTGAGCGCCGGCGTGGGAAGCAACAACAAGCAGGAGTGCAGCAATGGCTGAAGCGGTCAGTCGGGTGTTCATGGCGGGTGAGGTGTGGTGGGGTGAAAGTTGCGGCCACGCCGCAACGAAGAGCATATCCAATTTGCAAGTCATTGGATGTCTCGTTGGTAAATTTGGTGTTTTGGTGGGCGCTTTGCCGATCAGCGCCAGTGGGCCTACCTAGCCTGGGGGCGATTCCCCAGGCCAGGTGGCGTTGTGTCAGCTGAACACGCCGCCGTATTCCTTGCGCAGGTCGTTCTTTTGCACCTTGCCGGTGCCGCCCACGGGCAGGGATTCCAGGAACACCACATCATCTGGCACCCACCACTTGGCCACGCGCTCGGTCAAAAAGCCCAGAATTTCGTCTTTCTCGACGTTTTGGCCTGGCTTGCGCACGATGAACAGCAGCGGGCGCTCGTCCCACTTGGGGTGTTTGACGCCAATGACGGCGGCCATGGCCACAGCCGGGTGGCCTACGGCGGCGTTTTCCAGATCGATGGAGCTGATCCACTCGCCACCGGTTTTGATGACGTCTTTGGTGCGATCGCGGATTTGCATGGTGCCTAGCGCGTCGATGGTGGCGATGTCGCCTGTGGGGAACCAGCCGTCCACCAGCGCGCTTTGCTCGGCCTTGAAGTAGCGCTCCATGATCCATTGACCGCGCACCATCAGCTCGCCTTGGGCGCTGCCGTCGCGGGGCAGGGTGGCCCCAGTTTCATCGACGATTTTGATCTCGATGCCCGACACCGCTTTGCCTTGCTTGGCCACGATGGCGTGCTGATCGGCGGCAGGCTTTTGGCGGTCTGCACGGCTCAAGCTGCTCATGGTGGCCACGGCGGTGGTCTCGGTCATGCCCCAGCCGTGGCGCACTTCGACGCCGTACTTGTCGACAAACTTGGCGATCAGCGCCATCGGCATGGCCGAGCCGCCCACGGCGGTGCATTTCATGTGGTTGAAACGCAGGTTGTTTTGCTCCAAATGCTGGATCAGGCCCATCCAGATCGTGGGCACGCCGGCGCTGATGGTGACCTGCTCGGCTTCCATCAGTTCATACAGGCTGTTGCCGTCGAGCTTGGGGCCGGGGAACACCAGCTTGGTGCCCGCCACCAAGGCGGCATAGGGGATGCACCAAGCGTTGATGTGGAACATGGGCACCACGGGCAAGATGGTTTCTTGCGTGGACAGGTTCAACACATCGGGCATGCAGCCGGCGGTGGCGTTGAGCACAATGGCGCGGTGCGAATACAGCACGCCCTTGGGGTTGCCGGTGGTGCCTGAGGTGTAGCACAGGGCCGCGCCCGTGTTTTCATCCAACTGAGGCCAGTCAAAGTCGCTGCTGTGCGTGGCAATCAGGTCTTCGTAGTTGAGCACGCTCACACCTTCGATGGCTGGGGTGTTGGCGGCGTCGGCCAAGCACACCCAGGCGCGCACCTTAGGGCAATGCGCGGCAATGCCTTTGACCAGTGGCGCAAAGGTGGCGTCAAACAGCATGACCTCGTCTTCGGCGTGGTTGATCACATAGATCAATTGCTGCGGGTGCAGGCGCGGGTTGCAGGTGTGCATGACCATGCCGCTGCCCGAGACGGCGTAATAAGCTTCCAGGTGACGGTGGTTGTTCCAGGCAATGGAGCCCACCGCGCTGCCTGCCTTGAGGCCCAGCTGGGCCAGTGCATGGGCCAGTTGGCGCGAGCGCTTGGCGGCGTCAGCATAGGTGTAGCGGTGCAGCGGGCCGTGCGTCTCGCGAGAGACGATCTCTTGCTCGCCGAATTGCGCAGCGCCGTGTTCGAGGATGCCCGAAATGAGCAAGGGGCGGTTCATCATGAGGCCGGGTGTGGACATGTTTTGTCTCTAATAAGTGAGTGATTTTTGTAGGTCGGTGGCTTTAGCCCCGACATGGTGAGCCTGGGCGCATGTCGCATGTCGGTCTAAAGCCGCCGACCCACAGAATTATTACAGCAACGCCGCGTACACCAGGTCGCGGAACAGGGGCCGATAGTAATCTCTTTGGTTGGGTGCCTGGACCATCAGCATGGCGACCATGTCGAGCGCCGGGTCTACAAAAAACGTGGTGCCCGCGATACCGCCCCAGTAATACAGCCCGACCGAGCCGGGCACAGGGGACAGGCCCAAATGGGTGCGCACAGCAAAGCCAAGACCGAAACCGTGGCCGGGAGGCAAAAGCGTGCCGTCGGCCGGAATGCTGCCCAAGTGGTCGGTGGTCATGAAATCCACGGTGTGCGGGCCCAGCAGGCGCACGCCGTTCAGTTCGCCCAGGTTGCGCAGGCATTGCAAGAAGCGGGCGTAATCCATGGCCGTCGACATCAGGCCGCCGCCGCCGCCTTCCATGGCGGGCACTTGGCGGGGCTCCAAAACCTTCATCGGCACGCCGCCATCGGGGTCGTGCGCAAAAGGCTCGGCAATGCGGTGTTGCTGTTCGGACGGCACGGCAAAGCCGGTGTCCACCATGCCCAATGGGCCAAAGATTTCGGCTTGCAAGAATGCGCCCAAACCTTGCCCGCTGACCACCTCGACCAGCCGCCCCAGCACATCGGTGGCGCGGCTGTAGGCCCACACGGTGCCGGGCTGGAACTGCAGCGGCACTGCGGCCAGCGTTTGAGAAAACTCGGCGTTGGTGCGCTCGCGTGAGGCGATCTTCACCTGACCATACTGCTGTTGCACAGACGAAGTGCCCAAAAATTCATAAGTCAGCCCGGCGGTGTGGCGCAGCAGGTCTTGCACCGTGGCCTCTTGTCGCACAGGCTCCAACCCGCTGGCCGTGGCCACCTGTTGGTTTGCGTACTCGGGCATCCATCGGCTGACCGGGTCGCTCAAGAGCAACTGCCCGCGTTCCACCAGCATCATCACCGCCACCGAGACGACCGGCTTGGTCATCGAATAAATGCGGAAGATGCTGTCGGTCTTCATGGGCGTGCCCGTGGCGGGGTCTTGCTGGCCCACGGCCTCAAACAAGCCGATTTGGCCGCGCCGGGCGATCATGGCCACTGCGCCGGGCAGCCTGCCGCTGGCCACTTCGCGGCGCAGCACATCCATCAGGCGCTGGGTGCGGTTGGGGCACAGGCCTAAAGCGGCAGGTTGGGCGTGAGGCAAAGCTTTGTGTGCAGTCATCGAGGGCTCCGGTTGAAGGATGTTTTTACACCAGCCTTGAGGCATGGGGTATCACCTGCGGGGCAGCGGTCGCTTTGGCTTGTCGCCCATGTGTCAAAGGCCATAACCCTCGCGCAGTGCGAGCGTTGCTAGACTGAATTCATGCGCATTTCAGAACTCTTTGCCAAGACCCAAGTGTCGGTGCACCGTTTGCGTAGGTACGAGGCCGCCGGCCTCATTGACAGCCAGCGACGGCCAAACGGCTACCGAGACTACGACGAGAAAACCGTGAAGCACGTCATCTTCATCGCCATGTCGCGAGAGATGGGCTTTTCGTTGCCCTTCATCGTCGAGTATTTGCCGCGCTTCAAAACGGGCAAGCTGTCAGCGCAAGACATGATCGACGCGATCTTGGTGCGCGTGGCCGAGATTGACCAACGCATGACCGAGCAACAAGCACTTCGCAAAAAACTGATGGACCACATCGGGTGGTTCAAAACCCAAGCCAGGAGAAAACCATGAGCCCACTGGAGATGCTGAAAAAAATCAATGCCATGGCCGAATTCAATCGGTGGTGCGGCATCGAGGTGACGGTGGCAGAACCCGGCTTGGTGGAAATCCAGATGCCCTGGCGTGCAGAGGTGGGGCAGTATTCGGGCTTTCTGCATGCGGGCCTGATTGGCACCCTCATCGACACAGCCTGCGGCTTTGCGGCCGGTACCGTGGCGGGGCCAAACTTGTTGGCCGCCAACTTTTCGGTCAACTGCTTGCGCCCTGCCGTGGGTCAGAAATTCATTGCCCGAGCGCGGGTGGTCAAACCCGGCAAAGCACAGGTGTTCACCTGCTGTGATTTGTTTGCGGTGGATGCCGAGCGCGAGAAGTTGGTGGCCAACGGTCAGACCTTGCTGACGGTGATCGCTGCGTGACAGATGCAGCGCGGTGAACGCTCTTCAGCGAGACCGGCCCCAGAGTGCCATCCCCCGCTGCGCCTTGCTCGCATCGCTCGGCGCCAGCGGCACAGTGCCTTGGGGTGTCTGGCGCAGCACGTCGGCCAGCGCCATCAGGGCCTCTTCCGGCCCGCTGAGCAATTCCAATTCCAGCTCCAGCAGGGGCTCGCTCAGGTCGGTGTCGGGCACATGGATACGGCCTTGGTCCAGCGCCACTTCGATCTGCGCGCCAGCATGGGCGATGACCCAGCGCTGGCGTTCGAAGTCGGTGCAGAACAGGGCGCGCAAGTTCGGGCGCAGCGCCATCAGTTCTTGCGCCAGTGCGGGCTCATTGACCAGGGTGTCGAACTCAAGCGCGCCGGGGGTGGTTGGGCCTTCCCATTCCTGGCGGCGTGACAGGCCGCCAGCGCTTTGGCCTGCGGTCTTGACGGTCAACAGCCATTGCTCGCCTGCCAGGCGCTCGCGCACCGCCATGCGGCGCTTTTGCAACGCCAAATCGGCCGTGTCGAAATAGGTGTTGAGCAAGCGCTGCGTGCTGCCTGCACCCCGCAGCAGAGGGTGGGCCAGCAGACAGGGCAGGTCGGCCGCGTCAAGCGTGAGTTTGAGTTCGGTTTCCATGCGGAGGTGAGCGCTCAGCTGCGCATGGGCAGCATGGCGCGCAAAACACCGTCTTTGAGCACAAAGTGGTGATAAATTGCCGCCACCGCATGCAGGCCCGACAGCCACAGGATGGCGTCGCCCAGCCATTTGTGCACATCGCCCCAATCGGCCAAATCCGCCAGGGGCGACTGGCCGGTGATGGGCAAGGTGTCCACGCGGATGCCGCCCAGCAAGGTCAGGGGGTTGCCTTCGGTGCCCAGGGCCAGCAGGGCGCTCACGGGCACAGCCAGCAGCGCCAGCCACAACAAACCATGGGTGGCTTTGGCCACAGTGTGCATCCAGGCGGCCATGTCGAATGTGGGTTTGGCGGGGCGCACGGCCACCCACAGCAAACGCAGCAAAGTCAGGGCCATCACCAAAATACCCAAGGACTCGTGCACCACGATGTCCCAGTGTGTGGCCGGGTCCATGCCTTGGCGCATTTGGCGGCCAAAGTGCTCTGGCCCAAGGGTGAAAGCGGCGATCACAGCGATGGCGGTCAGCCAATGCAGTGCCCGGCTCAGGCTGTCGTAGTGTGTGCGTGTGGTGGTCATGTGTTATCCCGTGAAACAAGCCCCCATTATGTGTGGGCCAGATGAACGGCGTGTGAACAGACGTTTCAAATGGTGTCGAGCAAATTACATGCAGTGTGATGCCTTGGCCCGCCCATTTTCGGGGTATGAAACCCGTGTATTCCTGACTTGTGTATGGTGGAGGCCACTGGTTCGTTTGAAACCAAAAGGAAAATTCCCATGCCTGTACCTTGGATGCTGGCGCTCAAAGTCATTCCCTGGGGTGACGTGATTGAACACGCCCCAGCAGTGCTGAAAGCGGCGCGCAAGTTGATGGACCGCCAAAACACCGAGCCGGTGCCAGAGTCGGGCGCATCCGCCGATCTGGTGGCGCAGCCGCTGCCCACCTTTGGGGAGCTTAAAAACCGGCTGATTGCGGCCCAAGTTCAGATCGACCGGCATGCCCAGATGCAAGCCCAATTGACCGAAACCTTGGCCGCCTTGGCCGAGCAAAATGCCCAACTGGTCAGCGCGGTAGAGCTGCTGCGCTTGCGCACACGCTTGCTCCTTTGGGGCGTGGCCGCGCTGGTGGTGGCGGTGGTGGGGCTCGCTTGGCGCTGAGCGGCAGCCACCACAGGCCCACAATCAAGCCGCTGTGAAGCGCTCGCGCAAGTACGCCACGATGGCGCTCGACTCGCGCAACCACTGGACTTGGCCGTTGGCATCGGTGACCTTCAGGCAGGGCACCTGGGTTGCGCCAGTGCCTTCTTGCAAAGCGCTGCGGTGGCCGGGGTTGTGCTGGGCGTCGCGCTGCTCAATGGGCAAAGACAAGCGGTGCATTTCCTGACGCACTTTGATGCAAAACGGGCAGGTGCTGAACTGGTAGAGCGCCAGGTTTTGGCATTGCGCATCGACAGCCGCTTGCGCGGTCGAGTCGCGTTGC
Source organism: Limnohabitans sp. (assembly GCA_030729445.1). Classification (GTDB taxonomy): domain Bacteria; phylum Pseudomonadota; class Gammaproteobacteria; order Burkholderiales; family Burkholderiaceae_C; genus Limnohabitans_A. Next base: position 12,254 of record JANQXJ010000243.1, read on the forward strand.
ACGCCGCTGGGTCGGCTCAAACGCTCTTTGAGCAACATGAAGGGGCCCAGCACAACGCGCAGGGTTCGAAAAAAAGCACGGACAACGGATTTCATGGGTGGGTCAAGCTTTCAAGTCAAAAGGTTTAAAAGGGTCGTGAGGGACAAAACGTGGGGCGGTCGTCACAGCAAGCGCTTTAAATAATGGCCCGTGAAACTCGCCTTGTTTTTGGCCAGTTGTTCCGGTGTGCCTTCGCCCAGCACTGTGCCGCCAGCCGCGCCGCCTTCGGGGCCCATGTCGATCAGCCAGTCGGCGGTTTTGATCACGTCGAGGTTGTGCTCGATGATGACGATGGTGTTGCCCGCGTCGCGCAGCTGGTGCAGCAC
>JANQXJ010000244.1 GCA_030729445.1 Limnohabitans sp.
GAGCAAAGCCGGGCGTACCGCTCAGGCTCAAACTCAAGGCAAGGGGTTGCGCCAGATCGGCCGCTGGCAGTGCGATTTGACCCTTTTGGAGGTCGAACATCAGGCGGGCCGCTTGTGGGTCAGGGCCCTCGGGGCGCAGCGTGGCTTGCAGATCAAAGTCCCAGTGGGCGCCGTCCTCCAGCGGACCGGGGCCTTGTGCGTCGAAGCCATGGGCCCAGGCCAGCACCTGCGCCACCTCGTCAAGCAAAGCGCCGTTGTGGCGCGGCAGCGGCTGCGCCAGCGCGTCCCAGCAGACCACGCCCTCGGTGTCTTCACTGCAGTCAAAGTCCAGCAATTGCAAATCCATCGGCCACTTCCTCACCGGCATTCCCTTACCGGCATTTTCTTTCCGAAACTTTCTTCCGGTTTGTCCGATTGTCGCTGCGCAAGCGGCTGACTGGCCCGGAGGCTCACACGGTGGCGATGGGCGTGGCAGGCGAGCCAATGGCCCCGGGCAGGCGAAGGGGCGGTGCCGTGAGCAAAAAGCGGTGGCGACCTTGCTCGCGCAGCCAGTTGGCCAAGGGGGTCAGGTGCCAAATTTCGCCCAGGTGCACGCCGAGCTTGAACAGGCAATGCTCGTGCAAGGGCAAAGCCGCGCAGCTGCCGGGCTGGGGAGTGGCGGGCAAGCCTTCGACCGCGTAGTTGTCGGCGATCAGCGCCACCAAGCCCGAATCGGTGATCCACTGCAGCAGCCGCTCGTCGCGACCCTCCAGCACGGCACACGAGTTTTCCACCGCATGCGGGTCGGGCTGTTTGTTCATCTCCAGCAGCATCTGCGCAAAGCCCGTGTGCAGGCACACCATGTCACCGGGCTCCACCACCACCTGGTCTTTTTTCAGGATGTCCATCAGCAGGTCGTAGCCCACCCGCACCCGCTCGCGGCCCAAATGGGCGTGCAGGTCGATCATGACTGCGCGGCCTTGTACGCAGCGCTCGGACATCTTCTCGATGCCCAAGGCTTTGGCCGAAGAGGTCGATTCGCGGGCGATTTCAGGGAAACCAAAAATGCCAGCGCCCGATCCACTGCTGGGCCCCACCACATCGGTGCCTGCGCGAAAGCCGTTGTAGTACACCGGCTCGGGCACGCCGTCGCCATTGGCGTCGAACATCGAGCCCACATGCGCCAAGCTGTCCCACTGGGTGCTGTACTGCAAATGCAGGATCACCAGGTCGTCACACACCACATCGGTGCAGGCCGGGTCATCGCACAGCAGCTGGTAGTTCATATTGGCTTTGCCCTCGCGCAAGGTGGGGCGCAGCACAGGCGGCAGGCGCCTGGGGTTGAGCACGTTGCCGCCCGGAAAATCCAGCGGGAGGCTCAGGTTGAAGGTCTGCCCCGTGCGCACCTCTTGCATGCCCTGCAGCACTTTCTCGGGCGTCAACAGGTTCATGCGACCGCATTGGTCGTCAGGCCCAAAGTCGCCCCAGTTCGAGCCCGGGGGGCGGTGTTTCCATCGGGGAGAAGAAGACATGTCAGACTCCTGTGAAGACGACCAAAGCACAACGCGTTGGCCACGCATCTTGTGCGCTGGACTGCAGGCTTTGTGTCACCGATTGGACTGCCGCTCTGATGGCACAAGCCTGGTTTGACTTGGGGCGTTCAGTTCTCGCTGGGGCTCGACTGGCCCTGACCTTGAAACTCCCGCCACAGCAAATAAAGCCCACTGCCCACCACCACCAAGGCGCCCAGCACCACGGCCAGATCCGGCACTTGGTCAAACACCAACCAACCGAGCACGGTCATGTAAAGGATCTGCTGGTACAAAAATGGCCCCAGCACCGCTGCCGAAGCGTAGCGGTGGGCCACCGCCACAAAGTAGTGGCCAATGCCACCACACAAACCGGCCAGCGCCATCACGAACCACTCGAGCAACGTGGCCGGTTGTTGCCATTGCCACAGTGCCACGGGCGTGAGCACCAAGGTGGCTACCACCGCCGAGGTCAGTTGTGTGGTGGCCGGGTTTTCGCTGCTGGCCAGGTAGCGCGTCATCATGTTGAAGAGCGCATACAAAATGGCATTGAGGGCCGACAGCAAGATGGCTGGGTGAAAGCCTTGGCTGCCGGGGCGGATGATGACCAGCACGCCCGCAAAGCCCACGGCAATGGCCAGCCAGCGTTTGGCGTCCAGCCGCTCGCCCAGCCACCAGGCCGACAGCAGGGCGATCAAAATCGGCACGGAAAACTGCATGGCCCCGGTTTCGGCCAATTGCAAATACTGCAAGGCCCAGAAGTTCAGGCCCGTCATGGCCGCCAACATCAAGCCGCGCAGCAACTGCAAACGCGGGTGCCGCCAGCGCAGCAAATCGCCTTTGACCGAGGGCGCAAACACCGCGATGGAAAACAGCGAATGCGTGAGAAAGCGCATCCACACCACCTGCATCACGGGCAAGGTGAGCACCAGCCACTTGGCCGAGGCATCGAGCACCGCAAACATCAAGGTGGT
>JANQXJ010000245.1 GCA_030729445.1 Limnohabitans sp.
CCATCGGCACCCCCGGCCCCGGATGCACGCTGCCCCCCGCCAGATACAGGCCCTGCAGGGGTGTGATGGAGCCAGGTCGGCTGAATATGCTGGTCCAGCCGTGCGTCGCCTGCCCGTAAAGGGCTCCCCCGCTGGCCGGAAAGCGCCGATGAAAATCCTGCGGCGTCGTTCGCAGGCTGTTGCTCGCCGTGGGTTGAAGGTGCAGGCCCAGTTGGCTCAGGTGGTGAAACGTGTGCGTTTGGCATTGTTCTAAAGCCTCCTCGGTGATTGCGCTGCCATCACCGCAGGCGGGGGCGTTGACCAAACAAAACAGGCGCTCGGCTTGGCCGTGCGGCAACGCAGCGGGTCGGTCTTGTGCACAGACATAGACCGTGGGCTGCGCGGGTAAGCGCTGGTGCTCAAAGATGTCTTCGAACTCGCTGGCGTAGGTGCTCTGAAAAAACACGTTGTGCCGGTCCAGGGCCACGCCATCGGCGGGGGTGTGCATGGACCAAGTTAAGGCCGACAGGGAGCGTGGCGGCGCGTCTGTTGGCACAGCACGGCGCACGTCGTCGCCCAACAAGCCTTGGCGCAGAGCGGCGGCGTCGCCATTAAAAATAACGCGGTCGGCTGGTAAGAATTCACCCGACTGCAGGTGTACACCGCAGACGCGGCCCTGGCGCTGCTCGATGCGCTGGCAAGTGCTGTGGTAGCGGAACACCGCGCCACGGCGGCGGGCCACACGGGCCAGTGCCTGGGCCATGCCGACCATGCCGCCTTCAACCGACCAGACCCCATCCATCTCGACCTGGGCGATCAACATGAGTGTGGCGGGCGACTGCCAGGGCGAAGAGCCGCAGTAGGTGGCGTAGCGTGCAAAGAGCTGTCGCAAACGCGGGTCTGTAAATTGGTGGCCGAGTTGCTGCCACAGGCTGCGCATGGGGCCGAGTTGGGCCAACACGCCCAAGCCTTTGAACCCCAACTCGCCCATGAAGCCGCCCATGCTGGGGCGCTGGGCGCGGATCATCGGGCCTTCGAGCGTGGCGTAGAGCTGGCGTGTGGTCTTGCAAAAATCTCGAAAGCGCCGGGCCTCATCACCACCCGACCAAGTGGCAATGGCGGCTTCGCTCTCACGCGCATCGGCCGACAAATCGAGTTGGCTGCCATCGGGCCAGAAGTGGCGGGCGAGTACCTGCAGCGGCGTGATGCGCATCTCGGCCTCGACACTGGTGCCCACGCTGCGCAGCAATTCGTCAAACACCCAGCGCATGGTGAACACGGTGGGGCCGCTGTCGATGTGTGCGCCATTCACCTCGCGGCTGTGCACTTTGCCACCAGGGGCACCCGAAGCTTCGACCACGGTGACATCGAGCCCTTGGTGCGCGAGCGCGATCGCGCTGCACAAGCCACCCATGCCTGCGCCCACGATGACGACGCGGTGCTCAGACATGGCTGACCTCCAGGCTGGGCACACCGGCCAGGCGGCTGTCGGAGAGCGCTGCATCGGCTGGGGCGGTGCTCTGAACGGCCTTGGCGGGCGCATCGAAACTGCGGCCTTGCCAGACACCAGCCATCTGCAGCACCTGCATGCGCACAAAAAGCGATTCGGAAAAAAACTGGTGCTTGTAAGCAGCGGCACTGGCCACCTGATGAGCGCCCTGGCGGGCGTACTGCAGCATGGCGGCAGTGTCCTGCCACAAACTGAAAGTGCATTGCCGCACCAAAGGTGCTTCGCCCAAGCCCATGGCCAAGAGACAACCCGGGGCTTGCCCCAGGTCAGCTTGAGCGGCCGGGGCATAACGCCAAAAAGCCATGGCTTTGGTGGGCACGATGCTGGCACGGGTGAGCACAGCAAAAGGCCCGCTGTTCGGCAAACCATCCAAGCCATGGCCTGGATCAACCTGCTCGCCCTTTTCTTGCTTCTCGCCAGACAGTCCCAGCGCTTGTGCGCTGCTCGCTTGCCAAGCTTGTTTGTCCCAATGGCCCCGGGCCGATTGCACGGACAACACACCCGTCCAGCACTCGCGTGCGCGGCTGCGGTAAGCCTGCACAGCAGGGCTGTCCAGAAACTTCAGGGCCAGATCAAGGTGGCTGAAAGTGCAGATCAGGCCCTGGTGCGTGGCACTGGGGCGCAAGCTGAAGCCACCGCCATGGCCACTGCCCATGACCTTGACCATGGTCAGGCCGGGCACGTCCTTGTAGGGCGTGGCCCCGGCCACCAGACGCAACCAACCCCAGCCCTGGTGCTGCCGCAAAAAATCGGCCAGCAACACCACCACCACCCCGGACAGCGGGTCATGAAGGGGTGGGAGGGCTTCCATGACGGGGTCCGGTCATCAAGTCAAGGTGGGGCGAACTACTTGGCCGCCACTTTGGACGCAGCCAAAGCAGGTTTGAGCAACTCAGGGAAGTCTTTGGCCATGGGTGCGCCGTTCAGCGGCTTGTAGGCCCCTTGGTGGCAAGTGGCGCAATTGAGCTTGGCCACGTCACCCATGGGGCCCT
>JANQXJ010000246.1 GCA_030729445.1 Limnohabitans sp.
GCTTCAATCCGCCACATGCACCCACTGCCGCTGTGCCGCCAGCACCGCCTGCGGGTAGACTGCTTGCCCCCGGCTGCCGTTGTAGCGTCCAAGGCCCAGAAACAGGTCACCCCGTTCGCGGTCGAGGTAGTGGCGGAGGATGACGCAGCCAAAGCGCAGGTTGGTCTGCATATGAAACAAGCGACCCTCGACGCCGTCCCCGATCAGGCGAGCCCAAAACGGCATGACCTGCATGTAGCCACGCGCCCCGGCACTGGAGATGGCGTATTTGCGAAAGCCACTCTCGACCTGCACGACGCCCAGCACCAAAGACAGCGGCAAACCGGCCCGGCGGGCCTCATACCAGAGGGTTTGCAGGAATTCTTGCCGTTCAGCGGCGTGTTTTTTGTAGCGCGCCAGGCGCTGACTGGCATGGTGAAGCCAATCGTCATAAGTTTTTTGCGCTTGGGCATGGGGCAGTACCGGCTCAGGCGGGGCCGCAGCGACCACTGCTGCGCTCAGCGCGGTGCGCACGGCATGCGACAGAGGTTCTTCGATCTGCGGGCCTGCCCAAACGCCCGCCCCCCAGAGACTGGCGCCACACCCGGCAGCCCAATGCCGCAGTGCCCGGCGGCGGCTGGGCATGGTCAAAACTGAGGGCATGGCGGGCAGGTCAGACCTGCCGTCAAGATCAGGGATGCCAGACTTTGTGGCCATCAGGCCCCCAAGGTTCAGGCGGCCAGTCGCGCCCGGATGTGGCCCAGGATGTCGGCTACCGCCACTTTGCTGGATTCGGCATCACGGCGGTGTTGGTACTCGACCTGACCGTCTTTGAGGCCCTTGTCGCCAATCGTGACGCGGTGCGGCACACCGATCAGCTCCCAGTCGGCAAACATGGCACCGGGACGCTCGCCGCGGTCGTCCAGGATCACATCGACACCGTCGGCCAACAATGCGGCGTAGATGCGCTCGGCTTCAAGCTTGACGGCTTCGCTGCGGTCCATGCCGATGGGGCAAACCACCACGGTGAAGGGCGCAATCGCATCGGGCCAGATGATGCCGCGCTCGTCGTGGTTTTGCTCGATGGCGGCGGCGGGCAGGCGTGTCACGCCAATGCCGTAGCAACCCATTTCCAGAAACTGTGGCTTGCCGGTTTCATCCAGAAAGGTGGCGTTCATGGCCTTGGAGTATTTGGTGCCCAGATAGAACACATGGCCCACTTCGATGCCGCGCTCGATGGCCAGCTCGCCTTGGCCGTCGGGCGATTTGTCGCCTGCGACCACGTTGCGGATGTCGGCCACCAAGGCGGGCTCGGGCAGGTCGCGGCCCCAGTTCACGCCGGTGATGTGGAAGTCGGGCTCGTTGGCACCACAAATCCAGTCGGCCATCACGGCCACGTCGCGGTCGGCCACCAGGTGCACGGGCTTTTTCAGGTTCAGCGGTCCGAGGTAACCCGGCTTGCAACCGAAGTGGTCTTCGATTTCGCTCAAGGTGGCAAAGCGGAAGCCGCCTTCCATGCCGGGCAGCTTGCCCACTTTGACCTCGTTCATGTCGTGGTCACCGCGCAGCAGCAAGAGCCAGACTTGGGATTTGACGATCTCACCCTGCTCGTTCAGGGTGTCGGTGGCCAGCACCAGCGACTTGACGGTGGTGGACAGCGGCACATTCAGCAAAGCGGCCACGTCTTCGCAGGTGCTCTTGCCGGGTGTGGGGGTCTTGGTCAGGGCTTGCGAGGCTGCGCCGCGTGGCTGGCTCGGGGCCAGGGCTTCGGCTTTTTCGATGTTGGCGGCGTAGCTGCTGGTGGGGCAGTACACGATGGCGTCTTCACCGGTAGCGGCAATCACCTGAAACTCTTCGCTCAAGTCGCCCCCGATGGCGCCGCTGTCGGCGGCCACGGCGCGGTAGGTCAAGCCAAAGCGGTCAAAGATCTTGCGGTAAGCCCCGGCCATGACCTGGTAGCTGGCCTTGGCGCTGGCCACGTCACGGTCAAAGCTGTAGGCATCTTTCATGGTGAATTCGCGCCCGCGCATCAGGCCAAAGCGGGGGCGGCGCTCGTCGCGGAATTTGGTCTGGATTTGGTAAAAGTTCTTGGGCAGCTGTTTGTAGCTGCGCACTTCCTGACGCACCACATCGGTCACCACTTCTTCGCTGGTCGGTTGGATCACAAAATCACGGCCATGGCGGTCCTTGATGCGCAAGAGCTCAGGGCCCATCTTGTCAAAGCGCCCCGTCTCCTGCCAGAGCTCAGCCGGCTGCACCACAGGCATGGTCATCTCAATGGCGCCTGCCCGGTTCATTTCTTCGCGCACGATGGCTTCGACCTTGCGGATCACGCGCAAGCCCATGGGCATGTAGTTGTAGATACCCGCGCCCAGTTTTTTGATCAGGCCTGCCCGGGTCATGAGCTTGTGGCTGACCACCTCGGCATCGGCGGGGGCTTCTTTGAGGGTGGAAATGAGGAACTGGGAGGCTTTCATCGCAGCAGACTAAATAGACAAGGGCATCAGGGAAACATCCAAGAGCGAGCGCTGGTGCGGCGTGCATAATGGACACAATTTAAAAATTTGAGGTTGATTATGCTTGACCGTGAAGGCTTTAGGCCGAACGTCGGCATCATTCTGCTCAACCAGAAAAACCAGGTTTTCTGGGGCAAACGCATCCGCACCCACAGCTGGCAGTTTCCGCAAGGCGGCATCGACCGGGGCGAAAGCCCCGAACAAGCCATGTTCCGTGAACTGCACGAAGAAGTGGGGCTCCACCCGGAGCATGTGCGCATCGTGGCCCGGACCCGTGACTGGTTGCGCTATGAGGTGCCAGACCGCTTCATCCGTCGGGATGCACGCGGTTTTTACAAGGGCCAGAAACAAATTTGGTTCCTGTTGCAGATGGTGACGCACGACCACCACCTGAATTTGCGGGCCACCGACCACCCGGAGTTTGACGCTTGGCGTTGGAACGACTATTGGGTTCCGCTCGATGTGGTGGTGGAGTTCAAACGGGGTGTTTACGAGATGGCGCTGACCGAGTTGGCGCGTTTTCTGCCCCGCCAGGAACGACAAAACCGCTATTTGCGCGGCGGCAACCGCGGGCCGCGAGATCAAGGCATGGACCACGATCACGGTGAGATGCAACCCCCTTTGCACATGGAATTGCCGCCGGGGGCCAGCTTCGATCCGAACCCGCAAGGCTGAGGCAGCCTGCAGTGCCCAGCTTCAGGCTCACCTGGCTTCAACGGCTGAGGATCAGGTTGTCCCGGTGCACCATTTCGGGCTCTGCGGTGTAGCCCAGCAAGGCCTCGAACTCGTGCGAGGGCTTGCGGCACAACAAACGGGCCTCGGCACTGGCGTAATTGGCCAGGCCCCGGGCAATTTCTGCGCCTTGCTCGTCCCGAATGGCGATCACATCGCCGCGTGAAAAATCTCCAGCCACGCCCGTCATGCCAATGGGCAGCAGGCTTTTACCCTCGGTCAGCACTTTGTGGGAGGCCCCCGCATCCACCGTAACCGAGCCGCGCAGTTGCAGGTGATCGGCCATCCATTGTTTGCGGGCTTGTTGTTTGGCGGTTTGCGCCACCAACAAAGTGCCCATGTTGTCGCCTTGGCTCAGGCGCAGCAGCGCATCGGGCTCGCGCCCCCAGGCGATCACGGTGGAGGCACCCGAACCGGCTGCCCGTTTGGCCGCCAGGATTTTGGTGATCATGCCGCCCTTGCCAATGCTGGAGCCCGCACCACCCGCCATGGCTTCCAGGGCCGGGTCACCGGCATGGGCTTCGTGCACAAAGGTGGCCGATGCGTCTTTGCGCGGGTCTGCGCTGTACAGGCCTTTTTGATCGGTCAGGATGACCAGCAAGTCGGCTTCAATCAGATTGGCCACCAATGCGCCCAAAGTGTCGTTGTCACCGAATTTGATCTCGTCGTTGACCACCGTGTCGTTTTCATTGATCACGGGCAACACACGGTGCTGGAGCAAAGTGAGCAAAGTCGAGCGGGCATTGAGGTAACGCTCCCGGTCGGCCAGATCGGCGTGCGTGAGCAGCACTTGGGCACTGCCCATGCCGTTTTCACGCAGCTTGGTTTCGTACATCTGCGCCAGGCCCATCTGCCCCACAGCGGCGGCGGCCTGCAGGGCGGGCACTTCGCTCGGACGGGTGGTCCAGCCCAGGCGCTTCATGCCTTCGGCAATCGCACCACTGGAGACCATGACCACTTCCTTGCCCTGAGCGCTGAGCAGCGCCATTTGGCGGCACCACTCGCCAATAGCCCCCTCGTCCAAGCCTCGGCCTTCGTTGGTCACCAGGCTGGAGCCGACTTTGACGACGATGCGGCGTGCATCGCGCAACAGAGAGGAAACGGCGGCAGAAGTCATGCGGGGATGTGGGCTTGGCGTTGAAACAGCGCTTGGAACAAGCAAATAAGGAACGCGTCAGTCGGCGTCGGAGGGCAGTGGTTTGAATCGCGGATCATCCGCATCGGGCTCTTGCGGTTTGTCCTGCTCTTTGAAGCGGGGGTCAATGTCCACCACACCCTGCTCAATGATCTGCTGGGCGCGGATGTGCTTGTAGATCTCCTTGATCAAGGGCTCACAACCTTCGCGGGTCAGGGCCGAGATCTGGAAAACCGGTCCTTTGTAGCGCATGCGCTTGATGAAGTCTTTGACTCGGGCCTCGCGCTCTTCAGCGGGCACCATGTCCAGCTTGTTGAGGACCAGCCAGCGCGGCTTGTCATAGAGCTTGGCATCGTATTTCTTGAGCTCGGCCACAATGGCCTTGGCTTGCTGCACCGGGTCAACGTTCTCGTCAAACGGCGCAAAGTCGACCACATGCAAGAGCAAGCGGGTGCGCTGCAAATGGCGCAAAAACAAATGGCCCAGACCCGCGCCTTCAGAGGCGCCTTCGATCAAGCCAGGCACATCGGCCACCACAAAGCTTTGCTCGGGGCCGACGCGCACCACACCCAAGTTGGGGTGCAAGGTGGTGAAAGGGTAATCGGCGATTTTGGGGCGTGCGTTGGATACTGCTGCAATGAAAGTCGACTTGCCCGCATTGGGCATGCCCAGCAAACCCACGTCGGCCAGCACTTTCAGTTCGAGCTTGAGCTCTTTCTTTTCACCGAGCCAGCCGGGCGTTTTCTGCCGTGGGGCGCGGTTGATCGCGCTTTTGAAGCGCATGTTGCCAAAGCCGCCGTCACCGCCTTTGGCGATCATGATGGTTTCGCCCGGCACCAACAATTCGTAGAGCACCTCACCGGTTTCGGCGTCGGTGATGATGGTGCCCACCGGCATTTTGAGGGTCACGTCGTCGCCGGCAGCACCGAACATGTCGGAGCCCATGCCGTGCTGGCCGCGCTTGGCTTCGTGGCGGCGCGAGTAGCGGTAATCGACCAGCGTGTTCAGATTGATGTCGGCATAGGCGAACACATGCCCGCCACGACCGCCATCGCCCCCGTTGGGACCGCCGAACTCTTTGTATTTTTCATGGCGGAACGAGACGCAGCCGTTCCCGCCGTCACCTGCGGCGATGTCAATGTAGGCTTCGTCAACGAACTTCATGAGATTTCCAGTGTAGCTTGAGGACCGCTACGCAAAGGCAACGGACCAGAATGCGAAAAGCCCCGGCTTGCGGGGCTCCTCTTTGCCATGGGCGCGACAGGCTTAAACAGCCGGGGTCACGTTCACCATGTGTTTGCTCAGCTCGCCTTTGGTGGAAAACGACACGTGGCCGTCAACCAAGGCAAACAAAGTGTGGTCTTTGCCGATGCCGACATTGTTGCCCGCATGGAACTTGGTGCCACGCTGACGAACGATGATCGAGCCAGCGCTGATCAGTTCACCACCGAAAGCCTTGACGCCGAGCATTTTTGGCTTGGAATCACGACCGTTGCGCGTAGAGCCGCCGCCTTTTTTCTGTGCCATGACCTATTCTCCTCAGGCAGCGATCGCGCCGATTTGCAGTTCGGTGAACTGCTGACGGTGACCCTGACGTTTCTGATAGTGCTTGCGACGGCGCATCTTGAAGATGTGCACTTTGTCGTGCTTGCCATGAGCCACCACGGTGGCTTTGACTGTGGCGCCGGACACCAGGGGCGTGCCGATCTTCAGGTCTGCGCCGTTGCCGACTGCGAGAACTTGATCGATCACGATTTCCTGGCCAACGTCCGCAGCAATCTGTTCTACTTTAATTTTTTCGCCAGCGACAACACGATACTGTTTGCCACCGGTTTTTATGACCGCGTACATAAATGACCTCTTTGAATGGAAGTTTCCTAGGGCTAATCCCCAAGGAACCTGCGATTCTAGCACGTCTGTCCCGCAAACTGCAAATCTGACGCACGCTCTGGACATCCACCGGAAAGGCTCAGGATAGAGCAGGTCCCTATAATTGCCAATTGCTCTGCACACACATTGTTTCAATGCCCTCGGCTAGACCGAGCTCCTCAGCTGGATCCTCCACTTGTCTGCCTCAGAAAACAGCTCCGCCGCCGTTCTTGAACTGGTGGCCCCGGACATGGCCCAGGTCGACCATGTGATTGCCCAGCGTCTCGATTCCGGCGTTCCCTTGGTGGCAGAGGTGGCCCGCTACATCATTTCGGCTGGCGGCAAGAGGCTGCGGCCGGTTTTGCTGTTGCTCACTTGCGGCGCCCTGGGGTACACGGGCAACCAGCGCTACAACTTGGCGGCCGTTGTTGAATTCATCCATACCGCCACCCTATTGCACGACGATGTGGTCGATGAGTCCACCTTGAGGCGCGGCCGTCCTACGGCCAATGAAAACTTTGGCAACCCAGCCAGCGTACTGGTGGGCGACTTTTTGTATTCCCGGGCATTCCAGATGATGTTGAGCGCAGACAGCATGCGGGTGATGCAAATCCTCGCCGATGCCACCAACGTGATTGCCGAGGGCGAAGTCCTGCAATTGATGAACATGCACGATGCCTCCTTGGACGAAGCAGGCTATTTGCGCGTGATCCGCTCCAAAACCGCCAAACTGTTTGAAGCCAGCGCCCGGCTCGGACCGATTTTGGCGGGCAGCCCCCCTGAGATCGAGACCGCTTGTGCCCAATATGGACAAGCTTTGGGTACGGCGTTCCAGGTCATCGACGATGTGCTGGACTATGACGGCAACAGCACCGAGATGGGTAAAAACTTGGGTGATGACCTTCGCGAAGGCAAAGCCACTTTGCCTTTGATTTTGGCCATGCAGCGTGGTACTCCTGAACAAAGCCGCACTGTGCGCGAAGCCATTGAAACCGGCAATGTGGATCGTCTGAACGACATCGTGGCCATCGTGCGTGACACGGGCGCCTTGACCGCCACCCGCAGCGCTGCAGCGGCTGAGGCGCAGCGCGCCATTGACGCCGCCATGCAACTGCCCGACAACGCCTTCCGAACGGCCATGGTGGCGCTGGCCTCGCAGTTGCTGGACCGAAGGACCTGAGTCGGGCCAAGCGGGAAAGTAGCCAATAGCCCCTGCGCTTATGGGGCCCTAGCCTGACGTACAGACCCTGTTTGAAACACGCCCCTTTGAGGCGGCGCGATTTACAAGTCCGACAGGAAGCGCCATGATATGAGAACCAAATAACCTATTTTTAGGGGTTCTCATGCCAACAATCGGGCTTGGCCGAAACCATGCTCCCAGCGCAGACGACGCCCCCGTGGTGGCCTATGTTCAGCAACTTCTGGAGCAATCGGTAGCGCTCAAAGCGTCAGACATCCACTTTGAGCCTTATGAACACCATTACCGGGTGCGCATGCGCATCGACGGGGAGCTGCGCGAGGTAGCCTTGCCGCACATGGCCCTCAAGGACCGTCTGGCATCGCGCATCAAGGTGATGTCGCGACTGGACATTGCCGAAAAGCGCCTGCCACAAGACGGACGCATGAAACTGCAATTGGCATCCGGGCGAGAGCTGGACTTGCGTGTGAGCACATTGCCGACCTTGTTTGGGGAAAAGCTGGTGATCCGTGTGCTGGACTCGGCGCAGGCCCAATTGGACTTGGGCCGTCTGGGTTACGAGCCCGAAGACCTGGAGCGCTTGCTGGCGGCGATCCGCGCACCGCACGGCCTGGTGCTGGTGACCGGCCCCACCGGCTCAGGCAAAACACAATCCCTCTACGCCTGCCTGAACCTGCTGAACACCCCGGAGGTGAACATCGCCACGGTGGAAGATCCCTGTGAGATCCAACTGTCGGGCATCAACCAGGTCAATGTGCAGGACAAACCTGGCCTGAGCTTTGCTGTGGCCTTGCGGGCCTTCTTGCGCCAAGACCCGGACATTTTGATGGTGGGCGAGGTGCGCGATCTGGAGACCGCCAACATCGCGATTCAGGCGGCCCAAACCGGGCATCTGGTGCTCTCGACTCTGCACACCAACGATGCCCCGGCCACTTTGGTGCGCTTGCGCAACATGGGCACTGCCCCTTACAACATCGCCGCCAGTGTGAGTCTGATCACGGCGCAACGCTTGGTGCGCTGCCTGTGCTCACAGTGCAAGCGCAGCGCCAGCGTGCCCGCTGCGATTTGGCTCAAAGCCGGGTGGCCGCCTCATCTGAGTCATGAAGACAAGGTGCCCGTGTTCGAGCCCGTGGGCTGCCCGCTATGCCACAAAGGTTTTGTGGGACGAACCGGGATTTTTCAGGTCATGCCGGTGAGCGCCGAGATGCAGCAGCTGGTCTTGCAGGAAGCTGGGATTCAAGAGATGGCGCGTCAAGCCCGAAACGAAGGGGTGAGCAGTCTGCGCATGGCTGGCTTGCGCAAAGTGCTGCAAGGCATCACGTCGCTGGACGAAGTGCTGGCCGCCACCCGAGAAAGCACATGAGCGCCCCGCCGCCGGCCCGGACCATAAGGGCCTTTCGATGGCGCGGCCTTGACAGTCAAGGGCACCCCCAGAGTGGGCAAATTCAGGCCTTGAATGCCGACCTGGCACGGGTGCAACTGCGCAGGCAAGGGCTGCAACAGGTGCAGGTTCAGCGCCTGTGGTGGTCACCACCGGACCGTGTCAAAGCCAAAGACCTGGCCGTCATGACGCGCCAATGGGCGGCCATGCTGCGCGCAGGCGTGCCGGTCGTGCAGGCCTTGGGCATGCTGTGCCGCAGCATGAGCGCCAAAGCTTTGGTGACTGTGATGCAGGGTGTGCGCAGCGATGTGGAAGCCGGTGTGGCCTTGCACGTCGCCCTGGCCAAACACCCGCAACATTTCAGCGGTCTGTATGTGCACATGGTGCAAGCGGGCGAGGCAGCAGGCATCCTCGACACGATGATGGAGCGGCTGTCCATCACGCTGGAAAAGAACGAAGCCATGCGCTCCAAAATTCGCTCGGCCTTGATGTACCCCATTGCCGTGATGGTGGTGGCCTTGGGCATTTTGGTGCTGATCCTGGTGCTGGTGGTGCCTGTTTTTCAAGACGTGTTCCAGTCCTTTGGGGCCGAATTGCCTTTGGCCACGCAAATGGTGGTGGGCCTGAGTGACGCACTGGTGCGTGCTTGGCCTGCGGCTCTGCCCTTGGGCTTTTTGCTGATGTGGGCCACACAACCCCACAATCCGGCAGCCAACCGACTGCGGCAATGGCTGGCCCGTTGGTGGCTGCGCTGGCCGGTGGTTGGGCCACTTTTGACCACGGCGGTGGTCGCGCGTTGGGCGCAGACCCTGTCGGCCTTGCTGGCCGCTGGCGTGCCCTTGACTGAGGCCTTGGGGCCTACCGCCCAAGCGTGCGATCATCCGGTCTTCGCTAGCACCACCCTGCGATTGCAAAGGCAGGTCTTGCAAGGCCATAGTTTGAGTGACAGCATGAACCAAAGCGGGCGTTTTCCGGCGATGATGGTGCAGTTGTGTGCCACGGGCGAGGAGACCGGGGCACTGGACAGCCTGCTGAGCCGGGCGGGCAGCCTGATGGAAAGCGCACTGGACGACCAGGTCAATGGTTTGAGCAGTTTGCTGGAGCCGCTGATCATCGTGGTGCTCGGCGGCTTCATTGGGGCCATCTTGGTGGCCATGTATTTACCGATTTTCAGTTTGGGGCAAGTTTTTTGACATGAACGACAGCGTGATGGCACTTGCCCTGGCGGCTTTGCTGGGCCTGATGGTCGGCAGTTTTCTGAACGTGGTGATCCACCGCCTGCCGCTCATGCTGCAAGCGCAGTGGGACGCACCGCTTGGCGATACAACGCTCGATGCGTCGCTCAGTGCACCGCCCTTCAATCTGGCTGTACCGCGCTCGCACTGCCCCCACTGTCAGCACGCTTTGGCTTGGCACGAGAACATTCCACTTCTAAGTTTTCTTCGACTTCGCGGCCGATGCGCCCAATGCCACACGCCAATTGGCTGGCGCTATCCGGCTATTGAGTTGGTCACAGCAGGGCTGTTCATGTGGGCAGCGGCCGACCACGGTCTGGGTTTTCAGGCCTTGGTCTGGGCCGGCTTTGCAGCGGCCTTGGTCGCGCTGGCCGCCATTGATGCCAACACGCGCTTGCTGCCCGATGCCATCACCCAACCCTTGGTATGGTCGGGTCTGCTGGCCGCCAGTCTGGGGCTGACGGGTATCGGCCTGAACGACGCCCTTTGGGGGGCCGCTGCAGGCTATCTGTTTTTGTGGACGGTGTTCTGGTTGTTCAAAGCCTTGACCGGCAAAGAAGGCATGGGTCAGGGCGACTTCAAGCTGCTGGCCGCTTTGGGGGCATGGCTGGGCTGGCCTGCGCTGCTGTCCTTGGTGCTGATCGCCTCTTTTTCCGGCGTGATCGGCGGGCTCTGGCTCAAGCTGCGGGGTCAATTGGCCGACAATGGTGAGCTGGCTTTTGGGCCCTTTTTGGTGTTGGCAGGTTTGTGGGTCATGGTCTTTGGCCCCCTGCCCTGGTTTTTGTTCTGAAAGTCCATGACACAACGCACTTGGCGCATCGGCCTGACTGGCGGCATTGGCAGCGGCAAAAGCACGGTGGCGGGCTTTTTGGCGCGGCACGGTGCCGCCATCATCGACGCCGATGCCATTTCTCGCAGCCTCACAGCCCCTGACGGTCGGGCCATGGAGGCCATCGCCCACACCTTTGGTGCCGCCATGATCGGTCCGGACGGCGCCATGGACCGTCAAGCCATGCGCCAGCGCGTCTTTCAAGACCCGCAAGCCAAACGCCAACTCGAACACATCATCCACCCCCTGGTCAGCCAGATCACGGCCGAGCAGGCACAAGCGGCCGTGCAAGCGGGCCGCCGAGTACTGGTGTTCGATGTGCCCTTGCTCGTGGAGTCAGGTGAGCGGTGGCGCAAACAAGTCGACCGGGTGATCGTCGTGGACTGCGATATCCCGACCCAACAACAAAGGGTCATGGCCCGCAGTGGCCTGGCCGCTGACGAAATTGAACGCATCATCCAGCTGCAAGCTTCCCGTGCCCAGCGCTTGGCTTGTGCCGATGTCGTTCTTGTCAATCAAGGCATCAGTTTTGATGAATTAGAGGCGCAAGTGCTTCAAGCGGTGGCAGACTTCGGGCTATGATCGGGGTACTGGAAAATGCCGCGTGATACTGTACGAATACCCATTTAACGAACGCATTCGCACCTATTTGCGACTGCAGCAGCTGTTTTCACGCCTGGAGCAACTGATCAGACGTGACCAGGCCTTGGACCACCATTTCGCCCTGACCACCTTGTTTGAAATCTTGGAGGTGGGGGCCCGCTCCGAACTCAAGTCTGAAGTGCTCAAAGACCTCGAGCGACAAAAACAAATCTACAGTGCTTACCGCGGCAACCCTGCCATTTCTGAAAAAGCGCTGGACGACCTGATTGCGCAATTCGACCATCTCTTTGAAGCCCTCAATCAGGTCTCTGGAAAAATGGGCCAAAGCCTTTCCGAGCACGATTTCCTGACGGCCCTCAAAAGTCGCTTGGCCATCCCTGGCGGCACTTGCGAATTTGACCTGCCTGCGTACCACGCTTGGCAACACCAAGATGCGGCCGGTCGCGCCCATGATTTGGCCCAATGGACCCTGCCCTTGGCCCCTTGGGCGCAAGCCATTGGGCAGTTGCTGCAAATGCTGCGCGAATCCGGCTCCGGACAAAAAGTCATGGCCACAGCCGGTCAGCTGCAGCAAAACCTGCCCCAAGGGCGCACTTTTCAGTTGCTGCGCCTTAAAATCGATCCGGCTTTGGGCATCACCCCCGAGATCAGCTGCAACCGTTTGTTGGTGGTGATCCGCATGATGCGCCAGCACAGCGATGGCAAATTGGTGGCCACCAGCGATGACGTGCCTTTCGAGATGACTTTGTGCGCATGAGCGACCCGAACCAGTCTCCAGATTTCTCGCCCCGCCAAGTGCGCTGCCCCGCCTGCGCAGGCACTAGCCTTTACAGCCCCAAAAATCCCTACCGCCCGTTTTGCAGCGCCCGCTGCAAGGGTGTGGACTTGGGCGCATGGGCCAGCGAAGAATTCAAACTGCCCGACGACACCCCACCCGACGAGACTTTTGGCGATCCGCGTTTGCAGTGAGCGGCCCGAAACCCGTCGGGTTTCAAGCGTGCGTGGCGCCAGTGAACTGGCGCTCTTCGGCGAGCCAAGTCAGGACGGGAATGGTGCCCGGCAGA
>JANQXJ010000247.1:0-3675 GCA_030729445.1 Limnohabitans sp.
GCAAGACCTTTTTGGACTTTTTCGAGTCCAAGGGCCACACCGTGGTGGCGTCCAGTTCCCTGGTACCCGGCAACGACCCCACCTTGATGTTCACCAACTCGGGCATGGTCCAGTTCAAGGACGTGTTCTTGGGCTCGGACAAGCGCAGTTATGTGCGTGCCGCGTCCGTTCAGGCTTGTTTGCGTGCCGGTGGCAAGCACAATGACCTGGAAAACGTGGGCTACACCGCCCGCCACCACACCTTCTTCGAGATGCTGGGCAACTGGTCGTTTGGCGACTACTTCAAGCGCGAGTCGCTGGAGTGGGCGTGGGAGCTGCTGACCCAGGTCTACAAACTGCCCGCTGACAAGCTGTACGCCACGGTGTACATGGAAGACGACGAGGCCCATGGCATTTGGGAAGGCATTTTTGTCAAGGCCGGTTGGACGCCTGAGCGCATCAAGGCTGAGAACCGCATCATCCGCATCGGCGACAACAAAGGCGGCCGCTACAAGTCAGATAACTTCTGGATGATGGCCGACACGGGCCCTTGCGGTCCTTGCTCCGAGATTTTTTACGACCACGGCGCCCACATTCCCGGCGGCCCACCCGGCAGCCCCGATGAAGACGGGGACCGCTTCATTGAAATCTGGAACAACGTGTTCATGCAGTTCAACATGGACGAGACCGGTGCCGTCACGCCGCTGCCTGCACCTTGCGTCGACACAGGTATGGGCCTGGAGCGCCTGGCGGCCATCTTGCAGCACGTTCACAGCAACTACGAAATCGATATTTTTGACGCGCTGATCAAGGCCGCATCTCGCGAGACCGGCTGCACCGACCTGAAAAACAAGTCGCTGCGCGTGATCGCCGACCACATCCGAGCCACCGCATTTTTGGTGAGCGACGGCGTGGTGCCCAGCAACGAAGGCCGGGGCTATGTGCAGCGCCGCATCGTGCGCCGTGCGATTCGCCACGGTTATTTGCTCGGCCAAAAGACCCCGTTCTTCCACAAACTGGTGCCCGACTTGGTCAAGCTCATGGGCGCGGCTTATCCCAATATGGCCGATCAGGCCGAGCGCATTGCCGACGTTTTGCGTGTGGAAGAAGAGCGCTTCTTCGAGACACTGCAAAGCGGCATGCAAATTTTGGACGCAGCCCTCGATGGTGGCGTGAAAGTGCTGCCGGGCGAAGTGGCCTTCAAGCTGCATGACACCTACGGCTTCCCGCTCGACCTGTCGGCCGATGTTTGCCGTGAGCGCGGCCTGAGCGTGGATGAAGCGGGTTTCGCCACCGCCATGGAAAAGCAAAAAGCCCAGGCCCGCGCGGCGGGCAAGTTCAAGATGGACAAGGCGCTCGACTATTCGGGCGCGGGCAACGACTTTGTGGGCTACGACGACCTGACGGCCAACGCCAAAGTGCTGGCTTTGTACGCCGAAGGCAATGCTGTGACCGAGCTGAAAGCTGGCCAGTCGGGCGTGGTGGTGTTGGATACGACACCGTTCTACGCCGAGTCCGGCGGTCAGGTGGGCGACCAAGGCATGATCCACAACGCGGGTGGCCAGTTCAACGTGGCCGATACGCTCAAGATCAAGGCCGATGTGTTTGGCCACCACGGTGAAATCAAATCCGGTAGCCTGAAGGTCGGCGACGCGGTGCAGGCCCATGTGGACATGGCGGTGCGAGCTGCCACCGTGCGCAACCACAGCGCCACCCACCTGATGCACAAAGCCCTGCGCGAAGTGCTGGGCAGCCATGTGCAGCAAAAGGGCAGCTTGGTGAACGCCGAGCGCACCCGTTTTGACTTTGCGCACAACGCGCCGGTGACGGACGCCGAGATCCGCCAGATCGAAGCCCAAGTCAACGCCGAAATTTTGGCCAACGCTGCGGCACAAGCCCGTGTCATGGACATCGAAAGCGCCCAGAAGACTGGCGCCATGATGTTGTTTGGCGAGAAGTACGGCGAGACCGTGCGCGTGCTCGACATTGGTTCCAGCCGCGAACTGTGTGGTGGCACCCACGTCAAAGCCACGGGCGACATTGGCCTGTTCAAGATCGTCAGCGAAGGCGGCGTGGCCGCTGGCGTGCGCCGCATCGAGGCAGTGACGGGCCAAAACGCATTGGCTTATCTGCAGTCACTCGAAGACACCGTGACCCTGGCCGCTGGCACGCTCAAAGCCCAACCGACCGAGCTGAACGCCCGCATTGCGCAGGTGCTCGACCAGGTCAAGGCGCTGGAGAAAGAACTGGCCGTGGCTAAAGGCAAGCTGGCTTCGGCTCAGGGCGACGAGCTGATGACCCAGGCACTGGACATTAACGGTGTGAAACTGTTGGTGGCTCAGCTGGAGGGCGCAGATGCCAAGACGCTGCGCGACACCGTGGACAAGCTCAAGGACAAGCTGAAAACCGCCGTGGTCTTGCTCACGGCTGTGGACGGTGAGAAGGTGCAGATTGCTGCGGGCGTGACCGCCGACACCACAGGCAAAGTCAAGGCGGGCGAGTTGGCCAGCTTTGTGGCGGGCCAAGTGGGCGGCAAAGGCGGCGGCAAGCCCGACATGGCGATGGCCGGTGGCACCAACCCTGCGGCCTTGCCTGCAGCCTTGGCCAGCGTGCAGGCCTGGGTGACCGAGCGGGTCTGATGGACTGACGGTCTGATGGATTGACAAAAGGCATCGCCCTTCAATGGGAGGTGCTTTTTTTGGGGCTGATTGGGCCAGGCAGAGGCCAAGCTCAAAGCAAAAGTTCTTGGCGAGTGGTGAACTGACGGGCTTGCCCCGACAGTGGGTCGGTGAACTCGACTGAATGGGCCAGCAGCTGCAGGGGCTGACCGAAGTCTTCTGGCGCATGGGGCCCCCGCAACACCTTCGGGTAAAACTGGTCGCCTTCAATCGGAAGGCCCATGCTCATCATGTGCACCCGAAGCTGATGGCGTTTGCCAGAGACGGGCTCGAGCTTGTACAAAGCACGGGCCCCCTCGATGCGCAGCAGGGCGATGCGGGTTTCGCTGTTGGGCTCGCCCTCGACTTCGCGCATTTTGAAAAAATGTACCGGGTCTTCGGCCAGGTGGCTGGTGTGCACACGGGGCAGGGTCAGTTCGGGGCGGTGCTCGGCCACGGCGTGGTAGGTCTTGTGAATGCGGTGTTCGCGAAACAGGGCGTGGTAGGCGTCCCGTTCATGCAGGCGCTTGCCAAACAGCACCAATCCGGCTGTTTCGCGGTCAATGCGGTGCAGCGGCACCAGATCGGCCAGACCTGTGAGGCGCTTGAGCTGAACCAGCAGGCATTGCTGGACATAGGGGCCAGACGGGGTCACGGGCATGAAATGCGGCTTGTCGGCCACCAGCAGGTGATCGTCTTCGAACACCACCGCTGCTTGCCGGGGCAGTTGCGGCTCATCGGCCACGTTGCGGTAATAAAAAAAACGTTCCCCGGCCATGCACGTTTGGTCGATTTGGGCTGCTTGCCCGTTTTCTTGCAGCACCAGCCCTTTGTCCAAACGCTGCGCCCATTCGCTGCGTGGGATACCGGGCATGCGTTGCGCCAAGAAGTCCAGCAGGTTGGGCCAATGGCCAGCTGGCACGGCCACCACACTGGCGCTCACGCCCTCGTGTGTGGGCATGTGGGCAACACGTCCCGAGCGGGTCATGTCAGACCCGGCGGAACACCAGGTCCCACACGCCGTGGCCGAGCTTGATGC
>JANQXJ010000247.1:3685-12481 GCA_030729445.1 Limnohabitans sp.
TGGCAACTTTCGTCGGGCAGGGCCGTTTGACCGTCTTCGTGTAGCACCAGGCCTTGCGCCAAGCGTTCGGCCCATTCGCTGCGCGAGACGCCGGGCATGCGCTGGGCCAAAAAATCGAGCAGGTGCGGCGCGCCTTGCGGCACCGACACCACGCTGGCACTCACGCCGTCTCGCATGGGCAACGGAGCCGAGTGCCCTGAATCGCGCATGTCAAACGCGCCGAAACACCAGGTCCCACACGCCGTGACCCAGCTTGAGGCCCCGGTTTTCAAACTTGGTGAGCGGCCGGTAGTCGGGCTTGGCGGCAAAGCCGTCTGCCGCATCGCTGGTGTTGGCCAGCAAAGGCTCGGCACCGATGACTTCCATCATTTGCTCTGCATAGGGTTGCCAGTCGGTGGCGCAGTGCAGGTAGCCCCCGGGCTTGAGGCGTTGGGCCAACTTGTTCACCAAGGCGGGCTGGATCAAGCGGCGCTTGTGGTGTTTGGTTTTGTGCCAAGGGTCGGGAAAAAAAATGTGCACGCCGTCCAGTGAGCCGGGGCTGAGCATGTGGTCGATGACTTCCACCGCGTCGTGGCGCAGGATGCGGATGTTGTTCAGGTCTTGCTCGCCAATGCGCTTGAGCAGGGCGCCGACACCGGCCTCGTGCACCTCGCAGCACAGGAAATTGTCATCGGGCCGGACCCGGGCAATGTGCGCCGTGGCTTCGCCCATGCCAAAGCCGATTTCCAGAATCAGGGGGGCCTTGCGCCCAAACGCGGTGTTGGCGTCCAGAGCTTGCGGGGCGTAGGGCAGCAAATTCGCGGGGCCATACAGCTCATAGGCTTTGGCCTGGCCGATGGTGGTGCGGCCAGCACGCAAGACATAGCTTTTGATGGTGCGCAAAAATGGGACGTCAGCAGGAATACCTGCAGATTTGGGGCTGTCGGTGGGAGCGTTTTCAGTCATGGGTGGGAATTGTAGGGTGCGCCCTTTGTGCGGGCCGCGACCCATGGGTCATGCTGTTTTGGGTTTGAAGTCACAAAAAGCCGCGACCGAGCATTGAGCACACAAGGGTTTGCGGGCTTGGCACACATAACGCCCATGCAGGATCAACCAGTGGTGCGCGTCCACCAAGTACTGGGCAGGGATGCGTTTGAGCAGTTTGAGCTCGACTTCCAAAGGCGTTTTGCCCGGAGCCAAACCTGTGCGGTTGCCCATGCGGAAGATGTGGGTGTCTACCGCCATCGTTGGCTCGCCAAAGGCCGAGTTCAGCACCACATTCGCGGTTTTGCGGCCCACGCCGGGCAGGGCTTCGAGGGCTTCGCGTGTGCGGGGCACTTGGCCGCCGTGTTGCTCGACCAAAATGCGGCAGGTTTCCATCAGGTGTTTGGCTTTGCTGCGGTACAGGCCGATGGTCTTGATGTGATCCTCCAGCCCAGCCAGACCCAAATTCAAGATTTTTTGGGGGGTGCCTGCCACGGGGAACAGGCGACGCGTCGCCTTGTTGACGCCCACATCGGTGGCTTGGGCAGACAGCAGCACGGCGGCCAGCAGCTCAAACACGCTGGTGTATTCCAACTCGGTCACGGGCATGGGGTTGGCGGCTTGCAGGGTGGCAAAGAAGGATTCGATCTGAGCGGGTTTCATGGGGGGCAAAAGTAGGTGTGCAGATGTTGGCAAAATGAGGGCCAAGACAACCTGGGAAGATACACCATGCCTTTGCAATTTGCCGACCGCCTGAACAACGTCGAAACCTCTGCCATCCGTGAGCTGTTTAAGCTCTTGGGCAAGCCGGGCATCATCAGTTTTGCAGGCGGTTTTCCCGACAGTGCCATGTTTGATGTGGACGGCATCCGCGAAGCGAGCAACGCGGCACTGAGCCAAGACCCTGGCGCGGCCCTGCAGTACGGTGCGACCGAAGGCTTTGGCCCGCTGCGCGAGCAGCTGGCCCACTTCATGGCTCAAAAGGGTGCCAAAGATGTGGCGGCCGATCAGCTGATCGTGACCACCGGCAGCCAACAAGGCTTGGATTTGATTGGCAAAACCATGATCAGCCCCGGCGACAAGGTGATTGTGGAAGGCCCAACCTTTTTGGCCACCATCCAGTGCTTTCGTTTGTATGGGGCCGAACTCATCAGCGCCCCGGTGGACGGCCATGGCGTCAAGACGGACGAGCTGGAAAAACTGATCGCCGAGCACAAGCCTAAGTTTGTCTACCTGATCCCCACTTTTGGCAACCCCAGCGGCGCTCTGCTGAATACCGAGCGCCGCAAGCAGGTGCTGGAGATGGCCGTCAAGCACCAGACCTTGATTGTCGAAGACGATCCTTATGGCGATTTGTACTTTGGCGAGACCCCACCGCCCAGCTTGCTGGCCCTGAGCAGCACCGTGCCCGGCAGCCGCGAGTTGTTGGTGCATTGCGGCTCGCTGTCCAAAGTGTTGTCGCCTGGTCTGCGTGTGGGCTGGATGGTGGCCCCCGCCGAGTTGCTGGGCAAAGCCACCATGTGCAAGCAGTTCAGCGACGCGCACACCAGCACCTTTGCCCAGGCCACGGCGGCGCAATACCTGTTGGCCGGTCGCATGCCCGCCACGCTGGACAAAGTGCGTGCCGTGTATGCCCAACGTGCCCAAACCATGGGCGACGCGCTGCGCCGCGAATTGGGTGATGCGGTCGAGTTTGTGCAACCCCAAGGCGGCCTGTTTGTGTGGGCGCGTCTCACAGGTGCAGGCGGCAAGGTGAATGACGGCAACGCTTTTGCCAAACGCGCCATCGACAACGGCGTGGCCTTTGTGCCGGGCACACCGTTCTTCTGTGCCAACCCCGACCACGCCACCTTCCGTTTGAGTTTTGCCACCGTGGGCGAGGACAAGATCCTCGAAGGCGTGTCGCGCCTGGCCAAGGCACTTTGACCCGTGGCCACCGTCACCGAAACGCGCACTGAAACGCGTGCTGAAATGCGTCGTGAGAGGTGCATCGAAGTCCATGGCACCGAAGTCTGGCTGCAAGGTGAGGGCGACGAGGTCATCCTCATGCTGCACGGCTGGCCCGACACCCGCGCCCTGTGGGATGGCACCGTGGCCGCCTTGCAAGACCGCGCCACCTGTGCACGATTGACGCTGCCGGGTTTTGAAACAGGACCCTCGGCCACCAGTTTGGAAGACATGTGCCAGCTGCTGCGCCAAATCGTGGACCGCATCAGCCCTGGCCAACCCGTCACCCTGATGTTGCACGACTGGGGTTGCATTTTTGGTTACCAGTTCGCCATGCGCCACGCCGAGCGGGTGGCCCGCGTGGTGGCGGTGGACGTGGGCGACCACAACTCGGGGGCCTTGCTGCGCAGCTGGGGGCCCAAGGAAAAACTCGCTGTGATGGGCTATCAGGTCTGGTTGGCCATCGCTTGGAAAATCGGTGCTCTCTTCAGTGAAAAATTGGGCACCCGCATGACCCGCGCCATGGCCCGTTGGTTGCGTTGCCCGACCGAGCCAGCGCACATCACCCACAAAATGAACTACCCCTACGCCATGCAGTGGTTCGGCACAGTGGGCGGCTTCAAGGGCGCGGCACAAATCCGATTGCCCATGCCGCTCTTGTTTGTTTATGGCGAGCGCAAGCCCTTCATGTTTCACTCGCCCCAATGGCTGGCGCATGTGGCCAGTGCTCCCGGCAGTGCCGTGCAGGGTTTGCCTTGTGGGCATTGGGTGATGATCTCGAGACCTGATCCCTTCTATGCTCAAGTGCGCAGCTGGTTGTGGGGTGATGCGTGAGGGGGCGTTTTGAAGCCTGATGACTTGGTCAAACTGGTCACCACGCCCATGCCCTATGGCAAACACAAAGGCATGTTGATCGCCGATTTGCCGGGCAATTACCTCAATTGGTTTGCGCGAGAGGGCTTTCCCAAGGGCGAAGTGGGTCAGCTTTTGCAACTGATGCAGGAGATCGACCACAACGGCTTGAGCGATTTGCTCAAGCCCTTGCGACAGTCCCGCTGAGTTGTCGCATCAGGTTCTTGCCTTGTTGAACGCGACAGGTGCAATGCTTATTCAGTCGTCCTCGGCTGCGCTGATCTCCGGAAACAGCACCTCGGTGAACCCAAATCGGCTGAAGTCGCGCACCCGCATGGGGTAAAGCTTGCCGATCAGGTGGTCACACTCGTGCTGCACCACGCGGGCATGAAAACCGTCCACCGTGCGGTCAATGGGTGTGCCTTTTTCGTCCAA
Organism: Limnohabitans sp.; assembly: GCA_030729445.1. Classification (GTDB taxonomy): domain Bacteria; phylum Pseudomonadota; class Gammaproteobacteria; order Burkholderiales; family Burkholderiaceae_C; genus Limnohabitans_A. The sequence goes on from JANQXJ010000247.1 coordinate 7,883, forward strand.
GCCGGTGTAACGAATGCGTGACCAGCGTGGTACCACGCCGCGCAAGCCCGGCACCGACAGGCAGCCTTCCCAATCGTCTTCTTCGGCGGTCCCCAGCGGCGTGATGACCGGGTTGATCAGCACGGTGCGCGGCACCAGCGGCCGCCCCGGGTAACGTGGGTTGACGGCCGTGCTCCCAAAAATGACGAGTTGCAGGTTCACCCCAATTTGCGGCGCCGCCAGTCCTGCGCCATTCACGGCGGCCATGGTGTCTTGCATGTCGGCGATCAGCGCGTGCAGCTCGGGCGTGTCAAAAGCGCTCACAGGCTCGGCCATGCGCAGCAATCGCACGTCACCCATCTTGAGGATGTCTCGAACAGTCATGGTGAAAGTCTCACATGAAAAAATAAAAGAACACGATCATTTGCATGCGCCGCAGCCCATCGGCGCGGCCGATCTGGCGACCGGATGCATCGTAAAGACGCTCGCCGTCCATGCGGCCCATCAACGAGCCCGAAGCGCTGTACAGCCGCTCGCCATCGATGCGACCGATGGGACTGCCCGAGGCGCTGTACACCCGATGGCCATCGATCCGCCCCAACTGCCGCCCTGAGGCGTCATAAACACGCTCGCCATCCACCCGGCCTATTTGCTGGCCAGAGGCGCTGTAAAAACGTTCAGCGTCTACACGGCCTAACTGGCGGCCACTGCTGTCGTACATGCGTTGCGCAAAGGCCGTGGGCAGGAGAAGGGCTGCAAGCAGCAGTGCCACGATCAGTTTGGGCATGATGGCCTCATGAGTTGTCTTCCCGAAATTCGCCCTCGAAGCGGCCGCCCTGGCGGGCACGCACATTTTCCTGAGCACGCAAATCAACCCGGCGGATCTTGCCTGAGATGGTTTTGGGCAAGTCACTGAACTCGATTCGGCGCACCAGTTTGTAAGCCGAGACCCGCTCACGCAGGAACTTGAAAATCGCCCCCGCCGTGGTCGCGTCTGGTGCATGACCAGGGGCCAAAATCACATAGGCCTTGGGCACCAAACCGCGCACGGCATCGGGCGCAGGCACCACCGCCGCCTCGGCCACGGCCGGGTGCTCGATCAATGCGCTTTCGAGCTCGAAGGGGCTGATGCGGTAGCCCGAGGACTTGAACACATCGTCGGCCCGTCCCACATACGTGATGTAACCCTGCTCGTCGCGCTGGCCCACATCGCCCGTGTGGTAGTAACCATCGCGCATGGCCTCGGCCGTTTTGTCTGCGTCGTCGGCATAGCCGTTCATCAAGGCCGTGGGGCGGTGTGCCAGGTCAATGCAGATTTCGCCCTCGTCGGCGCTCTGGCCATCGGCGTTCAGCAGCACCATGCGGTAACCGGGCAAAGGTCGCCCCATGGAGCCTGCCTTCAAGGGCGCACCTGGCGGATTGCCAATTTGGGCCGTGGTCTCGGTTTGGCCATAACCGTCGCGGATGGTGATTTGCCAAGCAGCCCGAACTTGATCAATGACCTCGGGGTTGAGTGGCTCGCCCGCCGAAATCAGCTCTCTCAACTGCACAGGCCAGGCCTTCAGGTCTTCTTGAATCAACATGCGCCACACCGTGGGCGGTGCGCAAAGGGTGTTGACACCGTGCTGCACCAGTGTGCCCAGAATGTCCGGCCCGTTGAAGCGTGTGTAGTTGTAAATGAACACACAGGCTTGTGCATTGAGCGGCGCAAAAAAACAACTCCAAGCGTGTTTGGCCCAGCCCGGCGAACTGATGGTCCAGTGCACATCGCCTTTTTGCAGACCCAACCAATACAAGGTTGACAAATGGCCCACAGGGTAGCTTTGCTGGGTGTGTTGAACGAGCTTGGGTTTGGCCGTGGTGCCCGAGGTGAAATACTCCAGCAAAGGATCGGTCACCCGCGTTGGATCAGGTGGGGTGAACGCGGTGTTGGCTTGGTGCGACAGCGCGTAATCGCGCCAGCCTTCTGGCAAACCCGAGGCGGCGCCCGATACGCTGACCAAAGTCAACTCGTGGGTCACAGCGCTGGGCAAATCCATCACTTTGGCCATTCCCACGGCGTTGGTGATGATGCACTTGACCCGTCCACGTTCTAGGCGGTCTTGCAAATCGTCACCCGAGAGCATGGTGGTGGCAGGGATCAGAACGACGCCGAGTTTGATTGCCGCCAGCATGGTTTCCCACAGCGGCACCTCGTTGCCCATCATCAGCAAAATCCGGTCGCCCTTGCGTGCACCCAAATCCACCAACCAATTGGCCACTTGGTTGGAGCGTTGGGACAGTTCGGCATAGCTCAGTCGAAACTGCTCGCCCGAGGCCTCAACGATGTGCAAAGCCGGTGCTGGGTTGTTCCGTGCGATGCTGTCAAAGTAGTCCAGCCCCCAGTTGAAATGCGTTAAAACAGGCCACTGAAAGGCCGACACAGCGGCCTCGTAATCGGTGCGGTGGGTCAGCAACGCATCGCGGCTGGCCAAAAATTGTTCAAGTTCGCTCATGGGCTCCTCATCGGGTTTGGGGGGCTAAGCCATACGGCTTTAAACAGTTTAGCGCCTCGAATGGGGGCTCAATGCGGCGATTGGTTTGGACATCAAGGTTGAATCATTTGTCCAAGGAGCCTGATACATTGTCTTGTGATGTGTTCAATTTCACAATCAAATGCCCAAGGGGGAATGCATGGCTTTGACCAATTCAATATGGACCAAGGCCTTGGTCTGTGTCGCTTGTTTCGGTCTTCACGCCTTAGCCTGGTCCGAGGCTGCCCAAACGCGTTCGGGTGGCCCCAATGCCGATCGATTGGGCATGCAAAAAGGCTATCCGGTCTGCGCCCAAGCCTTGACCCGACCTGAGTGCCGGGTGGGCACCTGGTCTGCCAACGAAAAAGTTGCGGCCAGTTCGCTTGTTCGACCCTCTGCAGAGCCCATGCCACTGCCGCGTTGGCAAGACGCACCCGCCATCAATTACCGCTGGGGTTTGTTCAGCAAGACCTTGGACGACTTCATGGCCGAGACCCAAACCACGGGCCTGATGGTGATCAAGGATGGCCGCGTGGTCGCCGAGCGCTACCAATATGGTCGACAACCCGACATGCGGTTTCGTTCTTTTTCGATGGCCAAAACCTTCACGGCCATGTTGGTAGGCATTGCGCATGGCAAAGGCCTGATTCGCTCACTGGACGATAAAGCGGCCGACTACTGGCCAGAGATCGCGCCATCTGCTTACGGACAAACCACCATTCGCAATCTGCTTCGCATGTCCTCAGGTGTGCCTTTCCGTGAGCTGTACACCTGGACGCCAGATGACGATATCTGGCTTTGGGGTCGGGTCTTGTATTCGCCAGAAAACCGCATGCGGCCCGAAAAAATTGTGGAGTACCTCAACACCAAGACCACGCGCGAAGCGGAGCAAGGGTTGCGCTTCAAATACGCCACGATCGAGACAGAAATTCTGGGCAGGGTCTTGAGTCGGGCTGCTGGCATGAGCATCACCCAGATGACCCAGGAATGGCTGTGGAAACCCATGGGCGCAGAATCCGAGGCGCGTTGGTTGCTGGCAGGTGCTGACCAAGGCGAGGGGACTGGCGGGAGCTTCAATGCCACGTTGCGCGACTACGCCCGTTTTGGCGTGCTGCTGGCCAACGACGGCCTCAGAGGCGATGTTCAGATCATCCCCCGCGAATACCTGCTCGATGCGACAGACGCGGCACGCCAGCCGGGGGCGTTTCGGCCGCGCAATGCGACACCCGGTATGGGCTACGGCTACCAAACATGGATCGCACCCTTCAAAGAACGCACCTTTGCTTTACAAGGCATCCATGGTCAGCACATCATCGTGCAACCCAAATCGGGCATCGTGATGGTTCAGACTTCGGTCAATGACCAGCCCAGCGGTCGCCAAGATCCACGCCCTTATCAAATGCGTGATGCTTTGTGGATCGGCGTGCTCAAGAGCCTGAGTGGTTTCACTGACTGAAACACCGACCGACAGTCCAAAATCCGCAGATCGGTGGTCACATTTGAAAAGTCACGAACTCAATGTCGATCTGACTTTTCTGTAGATCTGAATATCAAGGGCGTTTGGCGCACACCAACTCTTGCGCTTGCTGCGAATTTTGCCTCCGGGTCAGTGGGTTTTGCTGCAGCCAGTGCTGCAGGTCTTGCAGAACTTCCCGGGTTTGCAGTTGGCGGGTCAACAGGTGCCAGCCTTCGGGGTAGACCACCCAGTCGAGCGCTGTCCTCGCAGTGCCACCAGCGTTCAGGTGGGTCAACCAGTCGCACACGGGTGAGGGCGGAATGATGCGGTCGCGCAGGCCATACAACACCAGGCTGCGCTGTGGGGGCAGGGTGTTGAGGTTTTGGGCGCGGCCCATCAGAGAAGTCACGCCAGCCAGGCTGCTGACGCGGGTGGCTTTGATGAACAGCGGGTCGCGCCCCAGATCGCGCGAGACTTCAGGGTCGTTGGTGGGGGTGATGCCCAGCGATTGCACCCCCCGCCCCGTGAAAACCATGTCGGGGGCCACGGCGTTCATGAATTGAAGGCTGAGCCTCTGGTACCAAGGCATGCTTTGTACGCCCCAGACGGCGGGGGCTTTGAGCACAAGGTGGTCCGCCACCAAACCGGGCG
>JANQXJ010000248.1 GCA_030729445.1 Limnohabitans sp.
CCGAGCACCTGATCGACATCAACCGCATTCCCGAACTCAAGGGCATCCGCGAAGACGGCAACACGGTCGTGATCGGTGCGATGACGGTCGAAAACGACCTGATCACCTCGCCCATCTTGCAAGCCAAAGTGCCTTTGTTGTGCGAAGCAGCCAAGCTGATCGCTGACCCCCAGGTGCGCAACCGCGGCACGATTGGCGGCGACATCGCCCACGGCGACCCTGGCAATGACCACCCCGCGCTGTCGATCGCCATCGACGCCTCGTTTGTGCTGGAAGGCCCCAATGGCCGCCGCACCGTGGCCGCGGACGGCTTTTTCCTCGGCACCTACATGACGCTGCTCGAAGAAAACGAAGTCATGTGCGAAATCCGCGTGCCCGCATTCGCAGCTGGCACCGGCTACGCCTACGAAAAACTCAAGCGCAAAACCGGTGACTGGGCGACGGCCGGTTGCGCCGTGGTCATCCGCAAATCGGGCGACCAAGTCAGCCATGTGCGTGTGGCCTTGACCAACGTGGCCCCGGCCGCGGTGCGCGTTGAAGCCGCCGAAGCTGCCTTGCTGAACAAACCTTTTAATGCCGCCAACGTGCAAGCCGCCGTTGAGGCCGCCATCGCCGCCTGCGACCCCGCAGAAGACCTGCGCGGTGACATCGAATACAAGACCGCCATGGCCGGAGAGATGGTCAAGCGGGCTCTGAACAAAGCCTGGTCGCGCTGCGCTTAAAGCAAAGGAAAACAACATGTCCAAAAAACTCGTCTCTATTTCCGTCAACGGCAAAAAGGAAGAAAAAGCCGTTGAACCGCGCACCCTGCTGATCCATTTCTTGCGCGAAGAACTCAACCTGACCGGTGCCCACATTGGCTGCGAAACCAGCCACTGCGGCGCCTGCACCGTGGACATCGACGGTCAATCCGTCAAGTCTTGCACCCACCTGGCGGTTCAGTGCGATGGCTCCGAGGTGCTCACCGTTGAAGGCCTGGCCAACAAGGGCGTTTTGCATGCGGTGCAAGAAGGCTTTTACAAAGAGCACGGCTTGCAGTGCGGCTTTTGCACCCCCGGCATGCTGATGCGTGCCTACCGCTTCTTGCAAGAGAACCCCAACCCGAGCGAAGACGAAATTCGCCACGGCATGGCGGGCAACCTGTGCCGCTGCACCGGTTACCAGAACATCGTCAAAGCCGTCCAGTACGCCGCCAAAAAACTGCAAGAGCCCGTTGCGGCTTGATGCGAACACCCATTTGATCGGAGACACACATGAACGCACCGGTACAAACCGCTGAAGCCCGCGAACTCGCGCTGGCTGGCATGGGCGCATCGCGCCTGCGCAAAGAAGACGCCCGCTTCATCCAGGGCAAGGGCAACTACGTTGACGACATCAAGATGCCCGGCATGCTGCACATGGACATCGTGCGCAGCCCCATCGCCCACGGCCGCATCGTCAAGATCAACAAAGAAGCGGCGCTGGCCATCCCCGGCGTGCACGCCGTGCTGACCGCCGACGACTTGAAGCCCCTGAAGCTGCACTGGATGCCCACCCTCGCGGGTGACGTGGCCGCTGTGTTGGCTGACGAGAAGGTCCACTTCCAGATGCAAGAAGTGGCCATCGTCATCGCTGACGACCGCTACATTGCCGCCGATGCGGTCGAAGCCGTTGAGATCGAATACGAAGAGCTGCCCGTGGTGCTCGACCCTTATGCGGCTTTGCAACCTGGCGCCCCGGTGATCCGTGACGACCTGGCGGGCAAGACCGAAGGTGCCCACGGCAAGCGTGACCACCACAACCACATCTTCACCTGGGATGCGGGTGACAAGTCGGCCGCCGACGCTGCCTTTGACAAGGCCGAAGTGACCGTGTCGCAGCACATGTACTACCCCCGCGTGCACCCCTGCCCGCTGGAGACCTGCGGCTGCGTGGCCAGCTTCGACCCGATCAAGGGCGACCTGACCACCTTCATCACCTCACAAGCACCTCACGTGGTGCGCACCGTGGTGTCCATGCTCTCGGGCATCCCCGAATCCAAAGTGCGCATCGTCAGCCCCGACATCGGTGGCGGCTTTGGCAACAAGGTCGGCATCTACCCCGGTTATGTCTGCGCCATCGTGGCGTCCATCGTGCTGGGTCGCCCCGTCAAGTGGGTCGAAGACCGCATCGAAAACATCTCGTCCACCGCCTTCGCCCGTGACTACCACATGGACGGCGAATTGGCTGCGACCGCCGACGGCAAGATCACCGGCCTGCGTGTGAACGTGGTGGCCGACCACGGCGCGTTTGACGCCTGTGCCGACCCGACCAAGTTCCCTGCCGGCATGTTCCACATCGTCTCTGGCTCTTACGATATTCCTGCGGCACATGCTAGCGTCAAAGGGGTGTACACCAATAAGGCCCCTGGCGGCGTGGCGTACCGCTGCTCCTTCCGCGTGACCGAAGCCGTGTACCTGATCGAGC
>JANQXJ010000249.1 GCA_030729445.1 Limnohabitans sp.
GCGGTTCCCCGTCACGAACTAGTATTTGGCAGACGGGGGTTTGCCAGCAAAGCCTGTGATTATAACGCCAACTTGCAGTGCTGAGAGTGCAACTTCTGTCGGGAGCGATGTCTTTCCCCAGCTGAGGCTGTTGTGCTCAAGAGTCACCAAGCCCATTGATCTTGGAGGTTGGGGTTTCAGCCGTGGCCTCGACTGGGCCCTAGGCGTTACAAACGCATTTTTGAAATGGCAACCGATAAAATAACCAGACATTCGGATTCATTTTGATGAAAGTGAGCGGCATCTTGTACGAAAAATTGACAATCCAACGGCTGCTCATGCTTTTCAGCACTTGGGTGCTCAGTTTGGGTGTGGGGGCGCAGTCGCTGCCTGCTGAGTCATTGAAGTCACCCTCAGTTGTGGTGGTGTTGGCCGGTGGTGGTGCCAAGGGTTTTGCCCATCTGGCCGTATTGCGAAGACTTGAAGAGGAGCGCATTCCCATTTCCCGCATTGTGGGCACCAGCATGGGGGCGGTGATCGGGGGCTTGTATGCCAGTGGCCTGTCCACCGATGAAATTGAACGCGTGGTTGGTGGCCTCGATCCCGCCAAGGTGGCACTTGACCAACTCAATCGGCTGGAGTTGCCATCGCGCACACGCGAATACCAACAAAAATACCCGGTGGACTTTGAGTTTGGCATCCGAAATGGTGCGCCAAGTTTTGCCCGCGGTGTGAGCGACGGTCAGCGTTTCTTGGCACTTTTGCAAGATCTCACGTCCCATATTCCACCTCAGGTCAATTTCAATGACCTGAAAATTCCTTTCCGAGCGGTGGCCACCCGCTATCGGGACGGGGAAATGAAGGTGTTCGATCGTGGTGCTTTGCATCTGGCGATCCGCGCCAGCATGGCGGCGCCTGCGGTTTTTGCGCCGGTGGAAGTGGAGGGTGAGACCTATGTGGATGGCGGGTTGGTGGCCAATTTGCCTGTTGAAGTTGCGTTGCAAGAGGGGGCCGACGTTGTCATCGCCTCTTACCTTTCAGGGGGCTTCGATGAGGGCAACACAGATCAGGTCAGTCATGCGCTGGTGGTGGCCAACCGGATGGTCGATATCCTGATCCGTCAAAACGAAAAGCGGAACATGGCATTGCTGAGGCCACAAGACATTTTGGTGGCACCAGAGCTGCAGGACATCGGTTTCGCGGACTTCAACCGCGCAGCCGAAATCGTGCGCCGTGGCCAACTGGCAGTTTCTGCGGTCAATGACCGTTGGGAACGCCTTCAGTCCGGATGGAACCGATCCGTGCCTTTGCCAGCCCCCAAACAGTTGTCATTTGATCAGAGGGAAAGGCGAATCGCGGGCATCCAAGCAAAAGGCAACAAGGATGTCTCTGAACAGTACATCCAATCCGTCATGTCGCCTTTGCTTGGAGTGGAGTTTTCTTCGGCGCAAACCGAGCGTTACATCGATCAGCTCTACACCAGCGGATTTTTTGACTTGGTCAGCTACAGCCTGGAGCAACAGCAAGGGGATCGATACACCTTGGTGGTTCAAGTGCGTGAAAAACCCTACAGCCCCCACTTCATGAAGACAACGTTGGGTTTTTCCAGCGAATTAGATGGTGTCACGCAATTTTCTGTAGGGCTGGGGTATCGCCGACCGTGGTTAACGGCATCGGGCTTGGAGTTGTCAATCGATGCCCGACTGGGCACTCAGACCGAGCTTGCAGCGCGGCTGTACCAACCCTTGGGCTCTCGGTGGAGCCTTGAGACGGGTGTTTCATGGGACACCAACAATTTGCCGCTTTATCGGACAGCGCTCGATCGTGATGATTTCAGTCAGCAAAAGTTGGCCTATTTGAATCAGTCGTTTCAAAAAATGGATGCCCAATTGGTGTACGACTACGAGCGCAAGGCCAACATCAAATTGGGTTTGACTTCCAGCACCATTCGCAAAAAGTTTGACACCAGTTTTGATGTTTTAGAGATGAACCTGGACCAGTCTTCTGTCTTTAAATACCAAGGCATCAAAACGCAGTTTCAAATTGATCAACTGGATTCGCTCAGCTTTCCAACACGCGGCTATTTCGTCAACGCCAGCGTTGAGCAAGGGCTGTCTGGTAACTCCTACCGGGGGGGGCGGTTGAGTGTCAAATTGGCCCACTCAGTCGGTCCCCACATTTTTAACGCCGGTGCGAATCTGGCCCGGGATCAAGTCACGCAGGATTGTCAGAAATGCCAATCCCCCAGTCTGTTGTTCTTGGGGGGGTTCCAGTTTATGGGCGCTTATCGAATGGGTCAGTTGTCCGGCAGCGATCTGGCCCATGTGCAAGGCACCTACATGTACCGTTTGTCCGATGGGGGCGTGTTCAATCAAAGAACGTATGTGGGCACAGTTCTGGAGGCTGGCGACGCATGGAGCCGGGGTGAAGAAATTCGTACCCGTTACAGCGGCACCCTCTTTATTGCGGTGGACAGCAAAGTGGGCGATATTTACTTGGGCGCAGCCCGGGGTTCTGGCAGTGCCTACAACGTGTTTCTGCAATTAGGCCGACGCTTTAATTTTTGAGCAAGGGCGGCGCAGCCATGAGTTTGAGTTTCATGCGGATCGACCAGGTCGTGATGAGTGGCGATGGTTTCTACCAATCCATGGCTTACCACGCTTATCTCAATCTGTCCTTGTCCAATTTTGTGGTGCAGTGCACGCTATGTGTGCTGAGCATTGCAACCGCTTACCTGCTGCGCTGGCGCTTGTTACGTCGAAAGGTGACGGGTGGTTCGAGGTTGATGCAGTTGTGGATGGCAGGTCTTCAGACCATGGGGCCTGCGGTGTTCGTTGCAGCTTCTTTGGCCGCTTTTTTAGGGGCTGGCTTGCTGTGGGGATGGACCCCTCATGACATGTTGGTTTTATGGAAAGTGCTGTCGCTGACTTTATGGGTGTGTGTCATCCGCATGGCAGGCTGGTTTTTTCGCCACGTCTTGCATCCGCACGAGTTATTGCGTATCTTTTTGTTCATGATCGAATGGTCCGTCGTGCTGGCGGCTGTGCTGACCTTTTTTGGCTTTTTTCAACCTCTCACCGCTTTCATCCAGAGCATTCAATTTTCCATTGGTGAACAAGTTTTTAAAGGGGCGAACATCGCCACAGGCTTGATCATGGGCATTGTGGCGCTGACTGTGGCTGGCCAAATTGCCGATCTGGTGGCACGTATGCTGCAGCGCTTTGTTCGTCAAGAGACCATTCAAGGCAACGATGCCTTGATTTTGACCCGGCTGTTCAGCATGGGGATTTTCATGTTCACCTTGATCGGTGTACTGGTCAGCTCCGGTATCCATTTGACCACCCTGGCCGCTTTTGCTGGGGCCATGGGCATTGGTCTGGGATTTGGGTTGCAGGAATTTGTGGTCAATTACGTGAGCGGCTTGAACGTCCTGCTCGAGCGGGCCCTGAAGGTGGGTGATTACGTGACCATCGACAAAATCACAGGTCGGGTGGTGCAAATGAGCAGCAGAGCCCTGGTGATTCGCGATGCTGTGGGCACCGAAAGCCTCATTCCCAACAGCAGCCTGATCAAGGGCGTTTTGCAAAACCATACCTTGAGCAACGATGACTTCCGGGTCTCTTTTTTGCTGAAAATCGGCGACGTCGCCGAGTATCCACTGGCGCGGCAATTGATCATGCAATCGCTCAAAACATCGCCCCAGGTGCTGGTTGATCCCCCTGGCGATGTGTTGATCGCCAGTGTGGCCGCCTCAGAGGTCACGCTGGAGGTCAGTTTCTGGATCAATGATCTGCACAATGGCCAGATGGCCTTGGTGTCCGAGTTGCTGTTTGACATCTGCATGCGTTTTCGGGCAGAAGGCGTGGAGTTGGCTTCAGAAGCGGCAGAGTCAGCCCATCTTTCCATGATGAACACCACGCCTCAGCTGGTCTGATGTGCTCAGGTTCAAGGTGCCGTAGGATTGGGCAAGGCCATCGCGCAGGCGTGTGCACTGGCCCATGCCCACTGGAAGTTGTAGCCACCCAGCCATCCGGTCACATCGATCACCTCGCCGATGAAATACAGCCCAGGCTGTTTCGATTCCATGGTCTGTGAAGACAGGTCACGGGTGTCTACCCCGCCCAGAGTCACTTCGGCTTTTTTGTAGCCTTCGCTGCCGTTCGGTGTGAGTGTCCAGTTCGAGAGTGCTTCGGCCAGTTTGTTCAAGGCTTTGTCGGGCACTTCTGCGGAGGTGCGTTGCAAGGCCGGGTCCTGGTTGACCCAAGCCTCGGCCAGACGGCTGGGTACCAGCGTGGCCAGTTCGTTGCCCAGCAGTTTTTTGGAGCGCAGCTTGGCCTCTTGCAAACGCTCGGGCAAATTGACCTCGGGTGCCAGATTCAAGCGGATGGGGCTGCCCTCTTGCCAATAGCTTGAAATTTGCAGCACGCCCGGCCCAGACAAGCCTCGGTGCGTGAACAGCAAGTCTTCGTCAAACTGCATGCGGGCTTTTTTCTCTCCCGTGCTGATGCCGACGGGTAAAGCCAGACCTGCCAGTTGGGCATAAGGCGCCCAAGCGTCGCCATCAAAGGTCAAGGGCACCAAGCCCGGTCGGCGCTCGACCAGGCGCAAGCCAAACTGCTTGGCCAGCTCATAGCCCCAGCCCGAGGCCCCGATCTTGGGGATAGACAAGCCGCCGGTGGCCACCACCAGCGAGCGTGTCTGCACCGGTCCTTGTGCCGTATCCAGTTCATAGCGGCCATCGGCCAATTGGCGAACCGCTTGCACGCCACAGCTGCTGCGCAGCGTCACGCCACCAGCATGGCACTCGGCCAATAGCATGCGGATGATGTCTTCGGCCGAGTGGTCGCAAAACAGCTGGCCTTTGTGCTTTTCGTGAAAAGCAATGTTGTGCTTTTGCACCAAATCGATAAAGTCTTGCGGCGTGTAACGCGACAGGGCAGAACGGCAAAAGTGCGGGTTTTGACCAATGAAGTGTTTTTGCGGCGCCGATGCATCGAGCAAGCGGTTGGTGAAATTGCAGCGCCCCCCGCCAGAGATGCGGATCTTTTCGGCCAACTTGTCGCTGTGGTCCAGCACCAGCACTTTCAGGCGGCGCTGTCCTGCGACACCCGCGCAAAACAAACCGGCAGCCCCGGCACCCACGATCACCACGTCCCATGTATTCATGGCTCGGAAGTGTAAGGGGCATGGCGGTGATCGGCTGTTGCCGCCATGTGGGCGTGTGGTCTTGTGTTGGAGCTCCTTCGGTCGAACGCCAAATGGATCAGCAGCCATCGTTGTCACCGCCATTGGCCAGACGTGGCTCACGCTCTCAAGGGCTGTGGCTCAAGCGACCCGCTGTGTGGCGGCCTGTGGTGTGGTCTGCTGCCAAGCTAGGGCACCTTGCACCACATTGCCCACAACGATGATGCTGGGGCTTTGCAGCTGTTCGCGCTGCACGGTGTTGACCAACTCCTCCAGTGTGGTCAGCGCTTCTCGTTGTGTGGGCAAGCTGGCGTGTTGCACCACGGCCACGGGCGTGTGGGCAGGGAGCCCGCTGAGCAAGCCCTGACGGATGTGTGCCACGCTGCTCACACCCATGTAGATCACCAGGGTCAGCTTGGCTTGGTGGGCGGTGTGGGCCAGCTGGAGCCAGTCGGTGCCCGTGTCGCCGGGTTTGGCGTGGCCCGTCACAAAGACCACGCCGTGTGCGTGTTCTCGGTGGGTCAGCGGTGCGCCCAGGCTGCTCATGCCCGCCAGGCCCGAGGTGATGCCGTTGACCACGGCCACATCAATGCCCGCTGCACGCAGGTGTTCGACTTCTTCTCCGCCCCGGCCAAAGATGAACGGGTCGCCGCCTTTCAGGCGCACGACGTTTTCGCCATCTTGAACGGCCTGGATCATCAGCTTATCGATGAAGGCCTGAGACGTGCTGATGCAGCCGCCACGCTTGCCCACATGCACGATGCGGGCAGTGGGGGAGGCATGTTCGAGCACGGCCTCGTTGACCAGGTCGTCCACCAGGATGACGGTGGCGCTGGCAATGGCCTTGACGGCTTTGAGTGTGAGCAGTTCCGGATCACCCGGACCCGCACCGACCAAGGTGCAGCGTGGGGAAGAAATAGAGGTCATGAAGGTTCAAAAGAGCAAAGTCTTTCAATTTTCTGATCTCCAGTTGTTCTCTACAAATACATATTTGGCATATGTCAAATGACGGCTAACCCAACGTTCACAGCCTCGGCTTTGTGGGGTGTTATGGGCCGGTCAGGGAGGGCTCATGCCGTGTTGCAATTTCGTCGGTGTCACAACCGGTGATGCCCAAAAGGCCAGCAGCTTGCGCACCAATTCCGGCTGAGTGCACAGGCCCGCCACGCTGCCAGAAAATGTGGTGATGATTTGAACCGCAGCGGGGAGGGGCCCCAGAACGCTGATGCCGGTGACGCCGCGCATTTCGCTCAGCTGCTGAAAGCCCAACGCCACCTCGCCTTGGGCCAGCAGGGCGCCCACGGGCACGCCCGGCTTGGCTTGCACGAGCTTCGATTCGATGTGCGCGAGGATGCCCCAGCGCTCAAACAGTTGACGCAATTGCACCCCACTGGGTCCAGTGGACAAGCCCACCGAGGTCGCGGCCAGCAAAGCTTGGCGCAGCGCGTCTTCGCTGCTGATGTCGGGCGCAGGCTGGCCAGCCGTCACGGCCACGGCGACGCCCGAATGGACCAAATCAACCCGGCTCCCTGCCACCACATGGCCGCTGGCCACCAGTTTGTCGATGGCGTCACTGGCCAGCACCACCCCGTCAAAGGCTTCACCCGCTTGCACGCGCTTGGCCGCATCCACGCCGCCGACCGACTCGACCTCGATGTGCACGTCCGGGGCTTGCGCCTTGTACAGCGCCACCAGATCGGCCAAGAGGGGCTTGGTAGCCATGGAGGAAATCAGTCGGAGTGTGGTCATGGTCTGGGCTTTGAAGTGTGGTGTCGTCCTGCCAAGGATTATGGCCAAGCCGCCAGCGGCGGCCCATGCCCCGCTTAAACTCGGTGCCATGCATATTTTGGGTATCGAATCATCTTGCGACGAGACCGGTGTGGCCCTGGTGGAAACCACGGGCAGCGCCATGCCGCGTCTGTTGTCGCACGCGCTCTACAGCCAGATCGAGATGCACCAAGCCTATGGTGGCGTGGTGCCCGAGCTGGCCAGCCGCGACCACATCCGCCGTGTGCTGCCGCTGACGCGCCAGGTGTTGGCCGAGGCGGGGAGCACCTTGGCCGACATCGATGTGGTGGCCTACACCCGTGGGCCGGGTCTGGCCGGGGCGCTCTTGGTGGGTTCGGGCGTGGCCTGTGCATTGGCCGCGTCTTTGGGCAAGCCGGTGCTGGGCGTGCACCATTTGGAGGGGCATTTGCTCTCGCCGTTTTTGAGCGCCGACCCACCCGAGTTCCCCTTCATCGCCTTGCTGGTGTCGGGCGGGCACACGCAGCTCATGCGGGTGGACGGCGTGGGCCGTTACGAGCTGCTGGGCGAAACCATTGACGACGCCGCTGGCGAAGCCTTTGACAAATCGGCCAAGCTCATGGGCCTGCCTTACCCCGGTGGCCCGGGCCTGTCGCGCCTGGCCGAGCAGGGCAATCCTGCGGCCTACAAGCTGCCCCGGCCTTTGCTGCACAGTGGCGATCTCGACTTTTCTTTTGCAGGCCTCAAAACCGCGGTGCTGACCCAAAGCCAAAAAATCGGCCCTGCCGCGCACACCGAAGGCGCAGCTGAACGCGCCGACCTGGCTGCATCGACCCAGGCGGCGATTGTCGAAGTGTTGGTCAAAAAGTCGATGACCGCGCTCAAAACCAGCGGTATGAAGCGCCTGGTGGTAGCCGGTGGCGTGGGGGCCAACCGTGAGCTGCGGGCGCAACTCAACGCGGCCTGCGCCAAAGCCAAGGTGCGGGTGCATTACCCCGAGCTGCACTTGTGCACCGACAACGGCGCCATGATCGCCATGGCAGCGGCCATGCGCTTGCAAGCCGGGGCACAAACCGCCGAGGCGCGTTACAGCTTCGACGTGAAACCGCGATGGCCACTGCACGAGCTGGCGGGGTCTTGACGCCTCGGAACACGCCCTGATCAAACCTTGCTTGAATGCGGGTTAACCCGAGGCCGTGCGCCATCACTGGTTAAACTCCGCCCCTTTGCTTGTGTGGTCCGGTTCTCGGTCCTGCATCTTTTCAGCCATGAATTCACTGCCCTTTCTATCGCGTCGCTCGCTGCTGGCCTGTGCCGCAGCCCTTTGTTCTGTTGTCGTGCATGCCCAATCCCCTGCACCGATTCGCCTGGCCTTGATTGAGGGTTTGAGCGGCCCCTTTGCCAACACGGGTGAAGCCGTGGTGCGCAACATCACTTGGGCGGTCGAGCGGGTCAATGCCCGTGGCGGCGTCAAAACGGCTGAAGGCTTGCGTCCCATGCTGCTCACGCGCCATGACAGCAAAGGCCAAAGCGAAGAGGCTTTGTCGGCGCTCAAAGCGGCCATTGACGACGGGGTACAGGTCGTGTTGCAAGGCAACTCTTCGGCCAATGCGGCGGCGCTGATCGACGCCATCAACAAGCACAACGAGCGCGAACCCCACCGGCGGGTGCTCTTTCTCAATTACTCGGCGGTCGACCCGGCCTTGACCAACGAAAAATGCAGTTTCTGGCATTTCCGTTTTGATGCCCATGCCGACATGCGCATGGCAGCCCTCATGCAGGTCTTGCGCGAAGACCCGAGCGTGAAATCGGCCTATTTGATTGGCCAGGACTACAGCTTTGGCCAGGCCGTGTTGCGCGAGGCCAGGCGTCAATTGGGTGCGTTGCGCCCGGATGTTCAGATCGTGGGCGACGAGCTGCACCCCATGGGGCGTGTGAAAGATTTCTTGCCCTATGCGGCCAAGATCAAGGCCAGTGGGGCTCAGGCAGTGATCACGGGCAACTGGGGCAATGACCTCACGCTCCTGGTCAAGGCCGCACGAGAGTCCGGTTACGAGGGCAAGTTCTATACCTTTTACGGCAATGCCTTGGGGGCGCCTGCGGCCATTGGTGAAGCCGGTGTGGGGCGCGTGATCGCGGTGGCCGATTGGCTGCCCAATGTGCCGGGCAAAGCCAGTGCTCAGTTTTACCAAGACTTTCGCCAGCGCTTTCCCAAGCCATCCGAAGATTACGTGCATGTGCGCATGCAACTCATGATCGAGGCTCTGGCGCAGGCCGTGACAAAAGCCGGCAGTACCGACCCGGTCGCCGTGGCCTTGCAACTTGAAAGCGGTCGGGTCAGCCTGGCCGGGCAAACCGGCAGCATGCGGGCGCAGGACCACCAGTTTCAGCAGCCGCTCGTGGTGGGTGTGATGGCCCGCCAGGGCACGCCAGGCGTGCCATTCGACGTGGAAGGTTCCGGTTACGGCTTCAAAGTGGTGCGTCAGATCACGGCCGATCAGGCCCGTCTGCCCAGCACTTGCCAAATGGCGCGTCCGGGGTCCTGAGCCAGTCTTGGGGCCTTCTTTCGACTGCCCACATCAAGGTGGTAAAGGTACAGAGGCGCCGTCGCCTGGCTTGTGGCGTGCTGGCAGCGGCAGAGCTGGGAATTTGAAACAAGATGTAATAACTCGGCAATTATCTTTTGCATCTGTAAATTAATTACTAAGATGTCATAAAAATGAAAACGCCAAATCCGATGAAAGGTAAATATTCGGATTTCTGAGGGACGCGATTGAATTCTTGTCAATCCCTTGGCTTTTTCAACGGGCCAATTGCTGAATTCATTTTTTTGTATCGAAAGGCAAAAAATGAGCATCGTCAAGTATTTCAATCACGGTTTTCAACGCGACATTGGGAAGCTGCAGTTCGTCGAGGTGCCGCAAGTTCTCAAAGACATTCTGAACGACCAAGACCTGATCCAGTTCGGCGGCAAGAATTGGTCACGCGCCCAAGTTGACCTTGAAAACATCGACGTGGCGGTGCGTCCCATGTTTGTGTTGTGTTTGTTTGCTTTGGTGGCCACGGACCAATGCATGCAAACCTATTTCAAGCCGCACTACGGTGGCTGGCGTGCACAAACCGCTTACCCCAAATTTGGCTGGACCCGTTTTGGTTTGTACAACGAGAACCCACTGAAACTGCTGTCCGTGCCCGAGTTGGAGGGGTTGGTTGATTCAGAGCAAACCTGTGCGCTGATGCGTGAATTTGTGGGCTTTTACAGGACTTTGGTTGCCGACTATTGCCACCTGCATGCGCCTCAGCTGTCGGCCGACCTGTTCTTTTCAAGACTGCTGCAAGACGACATCTTCGCCCTTTGCGAAGGCCGGGCGGTGGCTGCATTCAAGCACGCAGCACCCAGTTTGATTCAGGCCCGTGCTTTAGACGCTTCGCCCCCTGAAGGCTATCTGCTGGCGGTTTGAAACCCACCTCTTTTGGCCGCCCGGGACGGGCAGGCCCTGTCGCGCATCATGGGCGAGCACATCCGCAACACCTGGCCGCGCATCAAGGACGTGGTGAACTGATCTCACCTTGGGCGTACCCTAGGGCAGTTGGCTTGTCCCGCACTTGCCAAGGCAGCGGGAGTGCGCCTGCTAATCTGGCGGCATGAGCTCATCCACCGCCGCCGCCGAACACCTGATCGACTCCGCTTACGCTGCACGGCGTTTGCTGGTCACCCTGGCCCTGATGACCTTGGGGGGCTCGAGCATGTACGTGGTGGCCGTGGTGCTGCCTGCGGTGCAGGCCGAGTTTGGCGTCAGCCGGGCCGATGCGTCTTTGCCCTACACCTTGATGATGATCGGCTTTGGTGTCGGGGGCCTGTTCATGGGCCGCTGGGCCGACCGCGCGGGCGTGCATGTGCCTTTGTTTTTGGGTGGCGTGGGCACGGGCCTGGGTTTCATTGCAGCCAGTCTGTCGGGCAATATTTGGTGGTTTGCGCTGGCGCATGGCTTGCTTTTGGGGCTGATTGGCAGCTCCACCACCTTTGCCCCCTTGGTGGCCGACACCTCGCTGTGGTGGCGCAAGCGCCGGGGCATTGCCGTGGCGGTGTGCGCCAGTGGCAATTATGTGGCCGGGGCCATCTGGCCGCCTTTGGCCCAATATGGTGTCGAGTCCGTGGGCTGGCGCAGCACCTATGTGGCGCTGGGCCTGTTTTGTGGCATTGGCATGGTGCTGCTCAGTCTGCTCATGCGCCAACGCCCACCCTTGCTGCAAACCCCGGTGGTGGGCAGCGCCCAGGCCCTGCAGTCGCAGCGGCCCTTTGGCTTGAGCGCCAACAACGCCATGTTTTTGTTGTGCGTGGCGGGCGTGGCCTGTTGTGTGGCCATGGCCATGCCGCAGGTGCACATCGTGGCGTATTGCACCGACCTGGGCTTTGGCGCGGCACGCGGTGCAGAGATGCTCTCACTCATGTTGGCCAGCGGCATCGCCAGCCGTTTGATTTCCGGGGCTATTTGTGACCGCATTGGTGGCTTGCGCACGCTGGTGTTGGGCTCCGTCTTGCAGGGCGTGGCGCTGCTCTTGTTTTTGCCCTTTGATGGCTTGGTCTCGCTCTACATCATCTCCGCGCTGTTTGGCCTGTTTCAGGGCGGCATCGTGCCCGCCTACGCCATCATCGTGCGCGAGTACTTCCCGGCCAAAGAAGCGGGCTCACGCGTGGGTGCGGTCATCATGGCCACGCTCTTGGGCATGGCTTTGGGCGGCTGGATGTCGGGCAAGGTGTTTGACCTCACCGGCTCCTACCACGCCGCTTTCATCAACGGCGTGCTGTGGAACGCGCTGAATTTGAGCATCGCCCTGTGGTTGCTTTGGCGGGTCAAGCGGGCGGCGGCGCAGCCCGCGTGAACGGGCCGCAGGCTGGCGTTCAACGACCGGCGGCCGACCAGCTGACGCCGGGGTCCAGGGGGTAAATCGGTCGGCGCAGTTTTTTGAACTGCAATTCGCTGTAGTCCGAGGTGCAGGCCCCAGCCCCAGCGCACTCCACCGTGGCGCGGGCCAGGTGGCCCAGGCCTGCACGCCAGTGCACCCGGCTTTTGAGCACCACAAAATCCTTTTGAGTCGGGTCGATGCCCAGGCAAAGCAGGGCGTTCACGTCAAAAGGCTCGACATGGCGCGAGATCAGCGCCACCTCCACATCGCCCGTGTCGATCACCACCGCCTGACCCATGTTTTGCCGGGCACCCCGGCTCATGGGGCCTTTGTTGCGGTACTTGCCGTTCGAGATCAGCTTGACCACGCCGTTCAACTCGATGGGTGCGCTGCGGTGCGGCATGAGCGGCATGGCCATCTTGCCGCCCACTTGCAATCGCACTTGAGCACCGATGCCGGCCGCAATGGCTTCTTGCACCGCTTGGGGGTCAAAAATCGCAAACACCGCCACGTTGCGCAAGCCCTGGCGCAGCACCTCGGCCAACACGGCGGTGGTGTCCATGGTGCCGCCCGAGGCCGCGTTGTCGTAATGGTCGAGCAGCATGACCGGGAA
>JANQXJ010000250.1 GCA_030729445.1 Limnohabitans sp.
AAGGTGACGAGCCTTGACCCCGGCACTGGATTCACAGTTAGGGCTGCTTGGTTCCCCACCTGACCCGGTTGGCCGCTTCACCATGCGGGAAGGCCCGTCAGGGTTGATTGTAGGCGAGCTGGCAGGGGCTTTTTCCGTCTGACCAGTTTTTTACTGGTTTCTGCGCGGGTTCTTCCACGCTCAGGCCTTCGTCTTGACCTTGGTTAGGTCTGGGTCGATTCAGAGCACCCCGCCAGACCGATAGAATCGTCACCCATGTCTTACCTTGTTCTTGCGCGTAAATACCGCCCCCGCAATTTCACCGAAATGGTGGGGCAGGAGCACGTCGTGCAGGCTTTGACCAATGCCTTGGTGCAGCAGCGACTGCACCACGCCTATTTGTTCACCGGCACCCGGGGTGTGGGCAAGACCACGGTGTCGCGCATTTTGGCCAAGTCGCTCAACTGCCAAGGCGCAGACGGGCAGGGTGGCATCACCGCCGAGCCGTGTGGCGTGTGCCAGGCTTGCCGTGACATCGACGCCGGGCGTTTTGTGGATTACACCGAGCTCGATGCCGCATCGAACCGGGGTGTGGACGAGGTGCAAAGCCTGCTCGAGCAGGCGGTTTATAAGCCTGTGCAGGGGCGCTTCAAGGTCTTCATGATCGACGAGGTGCACATGCTCACAAACACCGCGTTCAACGCGATGTTGAAGACCCTGGAAGAGCCCCCAGAATATTTGAAGTTCGTGCTGGCCACGACCGACCCACAAAAGGTGCCGGTGACGGTGCTCTCGCGCTGCCTGCAGTTCAACCTGCGGCCCATGGCCCCTGAGACGGTGTTTGAACACCTGACCCAGGTGCTGGCCGCCGAGCAGCTGAGCGCCGAGCCCTTGGCCTTGCGCCTGCTGGCCCGCGCCGCACGCGGCTCGATGCGTGATGCGCTCAGCCTGACCGACCAGGCCATTGCCTTTGGCAACGGCCAGTTGCAAGAAGCGGGCGTGCGCCAAATGCTGGGCAGCGTGGACCGCAGCCATGTGTTGCAGCTCATCCGCGCTTTGGCCGAGGGCGATGGGGCCACGGTGGTGAACCAAGTCAATGCTTTGCGCCTGCAAGGTGTGTCGGCCGCCGCCACCCTCGAAGACATGGCCATGCTGCTGCAGCGCATGGCGGTGATGCAGATGGTGCCCAGCATGGCGCATGACGGCGAAGACCCCGACACCCAGGGCTTGGCCGATCTTGCCGCTGCCATGCCCGCCGAAGAAACCCAATTGCTCTACAGCCTGTGCCTGCATGGCCGCACCGAGCTGGGTCTGGCCCCGGACGAGTACGCGGCACTGACCATGGTGCTGCTGCGCTTGCTGGCCTTCAAACCCGCAGCGGGAACGGCAGAAAAAAAAAGTCCGCTGACCAGACCTAGTGCCAGACCAAGTGCCAGCGACAGGCCGCCGCCCTGGGAGGATTGGCCGGACACGACCGACTACGCCGATCAAGAGAGCCTGGCTTCGGCCCAGGCAGTGGCTGCGCCAAATTCTCCGGCCTTGCGTGCCTTGCCCGTGCGTGAAGCGCCCGAGCCCTCGTCGCGCCTGGACATGCCCCGCGCTGCTGCCCCGGCTGCGGTGCAGGCCACTCCCGAAGGCGATGTCTGGATGGCGGTGGTGCAAGGCCTGTTGGACCAAGAGACCATCACCGCACTGGTGCGCGAGCTGGCTTTGCAGTCGCAATTGCTGGGGCGCGATGGTGTGCAGTGGCAGCTGCGTGTGGAGCGCGAGACCCTGAACCACGCCGCCAGTCGGGAGCGGTTGCAAGCGGCTTTGCTGGCAGCGGGCCACGGTGATGTGAAACTGCACATCGAGATTGGCCCGGTGAGCGACAGCCCGGCTCGGCGCTTGGCCGTGAAAGCCGCCGAGAAAATGCTGGCCGCGCAAGAGCTCATTCAAAACGACCCCTTGGTGCAGGCCATGGTGCGTGATTTTGGGGCCAAAATTGTGCCCGGCAGCATTCAGCTGATTTGATTTTTTCCCTCATTACCCCATTCATCTCAAAGGAAACACCATGTTCAACAAAGGACAACTCGCTGGCCTCATGAAGCAGGCCCAGGCCATGCAGGACAACCTGAAAAAAGCCCAGGATGAACTGGCGTTTGTCGAGGTCGAGGGTCAAGCGGGTTCCGGCATGGTCAAGGTACTGATGACTTGCAAGCACAACGTGCGCCGCGTGACCATCGACCCCAGTTTGCTGGCCGATGACAAGGACATGCTGGAAGACCTGGTGGCCGCGGCCTTCAATGACGCGGTGCGCATGGCCGAAGAGGTGTCTTCGCAAAAAATGGGCAAGCTCACTGCCGGTTTGCCACCGGGCATGAAGCTGCCTTTCTGAGATTCAACGCATGGCCGACACCCACGCGCTTGCCACTTTGGTCCAAGCCCTCAAGGGCTTGCCGGGGGTGGGCATCAAGTCGGCCCAGCGTATGGCTTTTCAGCTGCTGCAAAACGACCGGGCCACGGCCCGGCAACTGGCGGCTGCTTTGGACAACGCGGTGCAAAAAATCCGCCATTGCGCCTGTTGCCACACCTTTACCGAGGCCGAGCTGTGTGACACCTGTCTGGACGCTTCGCGGGACCGCACCCAGTTGTGCGTGATCGAAACCCCGGCCGACCAGTCGGCCATCGAGCGCACTGGCACCTACCGGGGCTTGTATTTTGTGCTCATGGGCAAACTCAGCCCGCTCGACGGCATCGGCCCGCACGACATTGGCTTGGCCAAACTCAAACAAAGGGTGGGCGATGGTGTGCTGACCGAGGTGATCTTGGCCACCAACTTCACCGCCGAGGGCGAGGCCACGGCGCATGTGATCTCGGAGATGATCCGCCAGCAAGGCCTGAAGGTCACGCGGTTGGCCCGAGGCGTGCCTGCGGGCAGCGAGCTTGAATACGTCGACTTGGGCACCATCGCCCATGCTTTGGTCGACCGCCGCTGAGCCGTGTAATTGGGCTCCCATAGCGGGGCGTATTGATCACTTCATGGGTTTGAAGTTGGTGTGTTGGGGGCTTGCAAATACCCGTAATCCATTACGTGAAAACCCGCTCGGGAACAATCCCGATGCGCCATCCATCGCCTGTGTTTAAGCTGACAACATCTTCAACATCTCAAGGAGTAAAGAGGGTGACTTCAGCCCACGCTTCGCGCCGATCATTGCTGCTGGCCGCTGTGGGGTCGCTGGCTGCAAACCAGGTGGCATCCGCCCCTTCTCCTGATCAAGGGCGGGTTTTGCCGCGTGTGCGAGTGGCATTGGCCGCCAGCCAAAGCCTCTATCACCTGCCCTTGACCTTGGCCGATCGGCTCGGGTTTTTTCGCCAGGCAGGTGTGCAGTTGGAGTGGTTGCCCCAGGAGTCGGGTGCCAAGGCCTTGAGTCAGGCGCTCTCGGGGCAAGCCGATGTGGTGGCCGGTGCTTACGAACACTTGTTTGGTCTGCAATTGAAGGGGCTCAATTACCAAAGTTTTGTGCAGTTGAGCCGCACGCCCCAAGTCAGTCTGGGTGGCAGCACACGCAGCGGCCTGGCTTGGCGCTCCAAGGCCGATATACGGGGGATGCGTCTGGGCATTTCTGCCTTGGATTCGACCACACACTGGACGGCAAGCCAATGGTTGCGACGCCAAGGTTTGACGGGTGAGGATGTGGTGTTTGTCCCCGTTGGGTCCTCCCAAGGGGTCATGGAGGCGATGCGAAGTGGACGCATCGATGCCCTGTGCAATCCGGACCCAGTGATGCATTGGTTGGAGCAAAAAAACGAGATCCGCCTGCTCGTCGATGCCCGGACTTTGCAGGGTGCTCGACAGTTGATGGGCGGGGCTGTCCCAGGGGCCAGTCTGTTTGCGCATGCTGATTATCTGCAGCAACACGCCGATCGTGTTCAGGCTTTGAGTGATGGTGTGGTGCAGGCGCTCAAGTGGCTGCAGACGGCGGGCTTGACCGATATTTTGCGGACGGTTCCGTCCAGCCACTGGATGGGCGACCGGGCCATTTACCTGGGCGCATTTGAGAAGTTACGCGAGTCCTACGCCGTCGACGGCCGAGTGCGTTTGGAAGATGTGGTCCATTCTTGGCGGGTGCATGCCAAATTGATTGGCGCTGTTGGGGCCAAGCAAATGGTGCCCGAACGGACATTCACCAACGCTTTTTCTCAAAAATCGGCCAGCCGTTGGTTGTCCTGAAGTGCGGGTGGGTGCTTACCGCTTGGGCGAGGTCTTGTTGGCCCTTGGGGTCGCTTTGACGGGGGCTTTGCTGCGTTGGCCTTTCGCCTTGCGTGGTGCCGACTTGGCCGCTCGGCGCGAAGCCTTGGCCGGTACATAAATGGCAAGCGATTGACCCTTGGACAGCGAAGCATTGGGCTTGAGGCGGTTCCAGTCGGCCAGATTGGCTGCACTCACGCCGTGGCGCGAAGCCAAGCGAGCGAGTGTGTCTCCCGGGCGGGCCTTGACCCTGATTTTGCGCAACACCACCTCAGGCGCCAGCAGGAGATGGCCGTTGTCTGCAAGGTGTTCGGTCACGTCGTTGTCCAGTTTGCCTTGACGCGGCACCAGCAATGTGGAGCCTGTCTTGACCAACATGCGGGCCGGAATGCCATTGACGCTGCGCAATTGCTCAGTGGTCATGCCCACTTGTTTGGCCACTTCTTGCGCTCGCATGGTGCGGGGTGCTTGCCATGCGGTCCAACTTGACAAACGTCGCTCAGGGTTGGCTTGCATATTGGATTCAAAGACTTGGGCGTTGTCCCATGGCAGCAAGATCTGCGGTGTGCCCGCCGCCAAAATCACCGGGCGATTCATGGCTGGGTTCAAGGCCTTGAAGTCTTCTAGGCTGACGTTGGCCAGTTTGGCGGCCATGGCCACGTCAATGTCACGGTCGATGGCCACACTTTTGAAGTAAGGGTGGTTTTGTATGAGGGGGAGCTGGGTGTTGAAGGCCTCGGGTTGGGCCACAATGTTTTTGATCGCCTGCAACTTGGGCACATAAAAGCGCGTTTCGTTGGGCATTCGCAGGTCGCTGTAGGTCAGCGGTAAACCTTTGGCTTTATTGCGGGCCAAGGCGCGGCCGACACTGCCTTCGCCCCAGTTGTAGGCAGCCAGGGCCAAGTGCCAATCGCCAAACATGCTGTGGAGTTTTTGCAGGTAATCGAGCGCCGCTCGGGTCGACTCGAGTACATCGCGCCGTTCGTCCCGAAAAAGGTTTTGCTTCAGGTCAAAAAATTTGCCTGTAGCGGGCATGAATTGCCACATGCCCGCAGCTTTGGCGCTGGAGACAGCTTGTGGGTTAAAGGCCGACTCGATGAAGGGCAGCAAGGCCAACTCCATGGGCATTTGGCGCCGCTCCAGTTCTTCGACAATGTGAAAAAGATAGGGGCGCGAGCGCTCTGTCATGCGCAGCATGTAGTCGGGTCGACTGGCATACCACTGTTCGCGGTTGCGCACCAAGTCATTGTCCAAGTCGGGCATGCCGAAACCGCGGCGGATACGCTCCCAGATGTCGATTTTCTCTTGCAGACCAACAACCGCATGGGGCTTGAGTTCTACTGGTTTTTCCAAACTTATGGCAGGCACAGCGGGCGCATCGGGTGCAGCAGGAGCGGTTGCTGTCACTGGGGCTGCAGGTGCAGGTTCTGGCGCGGGCGTTGTCGTGACGGATGGTGATGTGATTTCAGGCAGGCGCTCGACAGGCGGTAGAGGGGCTGTCTGCTGGGCTGTCTGCGTGGTGGGCACCAAGGTGGCACAGCCAGAAACCACAGCGGCCAGCACCAAGACCCAGCTGAGGCGAATGAGGCGGGCTGGGGCAAAGAGGTTCAGGTTCATTGGAAGTCGTTTTTCCATTGGCGCAGCGCTGCAAAAGTGGTCACATCGTCCACGGCCAGGCGGTCATGCTGGCGAACGGGGGTGGACACAGAAGGCAGGCGGCTTCGCAAAAAGGGGTTGATGGCGCGTTCGGTGTCCAGCGCCACAGGCAAGGTGGGCAGCGCTTGGCTGCGAAGTTGTGTGCACTGTGCCCAATAGGCCTGCAATTCCACGTTGTCGGGCTCGACGGCGCGGGCAAATTTCAGGTTCGACAAGGTGTATTCGTGGGCGCAGCACACCCGCGTGGCACCGGGCAAGGCAGACAAGCGGTCCAGCGAGTCCAGCATTTGGGCTGGCGTGCCTTCAAACAAACGCCCGCAGCCGCCCGAAAACAAGGTGTCACCACAAAAAAGCAGCGGGTCCTGGCCCGTGGGCTGTGCCCAAAAGGCGATGTGGCCCAAGGTGTGGCCTGGTACCTCGTGCACCTGCAGCGACAGTCCGTGCCAATCCACGCAGTCGCCTTGTTGAAGGCCTTGTGATGGCACGGGCATGGTTTCCATTGCGGGTCCCAGCACACGGGCGCCGGTGCGGGCCACCAGTTCGGCCAGGCCACTGGTGTGATCGGCATGGTGGTGCGTGACTAGAATCGTGTCCAAATGCAAACTTGGGTGCGCCTGCATCCAAGCCAGCACAGGCGCACTGTCGCCGGGGTCCACCACAAGGGCGTGGCGATCGGTGTGCAACAACCAAATATAGTTGTCTGCGAAAGCGGGCAGGGCAATCAGATTCATGGATCGACCGATTATAGAAAGCCAGCACACCTCGCCTGACTGGTTGGCTCATCTGGGTCAGCCGGTGGCGTCGGGTTTGTTGGCCTGGGAGCAAGCACAGGCCGATATGTTGCTGGCCGATGTGTTTGGCTACCATGCGGTGCAGCTGGGCTGGCCCGAACTTCAGGCATTGCGCTGCAACCGCATGCCTCACCGCTGGCAGGCTGGGACTGAGTTCGAATGGCCTCGGGCGAACAAGGCTTTGCACGGCCTTGATCACTTGGAATTCAATCCTTCTGTGACCACCCCTGCGGAAGGCGTTTCATCTTTGGGGCCCCAGGTCTGGCTGGACAGTCGGGCTTGGCCATGGCAGGCCGACAGCCTGGACTTGGTGGTCTTGCCGCACACGCTGGAGCGTTCGGCCGATCCGCACGCCTGTTTACGTGAGGTTGAGCGGGTGCTGATACCTGAGGGGCAGGTGTTGATTACCGGGCTCAACCCCCTGAGTTTGTGGGGATGGTCTGCGCAGCGCGAGGCTTTGCGAAGCGGTTCAGGGACCTCAGTGCAGAGCCTGATCGC
Source organism: Limnohabitans sp. (assembly GCA_030729445.1). GTDB lineage: Bacteria > Pseudomonadota > Gammaproteobacteria > Burkholderiales > Burkholderiaceae_C > Limnohabitans_A. Next base: position 7,156 of record JANQXJ010000250.1, read on the forward strand.
TTACCGGCGCTTGCGCGATTGGTTGCGGCTGTTGGGTTTTGAAGTGCAGGTCAGCCGCTTTTGGGGCTGGACCCCAGCCCTGTCCAGCGAGCGCTGGTTGCAGCGCATGAGCTGGATGGCGCGTGCCGGTGAGCGCTGGTGGCCGATTTTGGGCGGTGTTTATTTGTTAGTGGCCACCAAACGTGTTCCGGGGGGGCATTGGTTGCCAGCGCGGCAGTGGCGCAAGGTACGATCGCCAGCTTCTGCGCCCGCGCCTGTGGCCCGCTCCGATACTTTTATGAGCCAACTTCAGTCCAAGAAAGATGCTTTTGACCCCCGTTGAAATTTATACCGATGGTGCTTGTAAGGGCAATCCTGGCCCCGGCGGCTGGGGTGTTCGCTTGCAGGCGGGCCAACATGTTCAGGAGCTGTTTGGCGGCGAGTTGAACACCACCAACAACCGCATGGAAATGATGGCCGTCATCGAGGGTTTGCTGGCCCTCAAGCGCCCCTGTCAGGTGACGCTTTACTTGGACAGTGAATATGTTCGCAAAGGCATCACCGAGTGGATTCACGGCTGGAAAGCCCGAGGCTGGCGCACAGCGGCCAAGCAGCCGGTCAAAAACGCCGATTTGTGGCAAAAGTTGGATGCAGTGGTGTCCTCTTCTGGCCATCAAATCGACTGGCGTTGGGTCAAGGGGCACAACGGGGATCCGGGTAATGAGCGGGCGGATGCATTGGCCAATCAGGGTGTAGAGAAAGCCTTGGGGCGCTGAATCAGCCGCTCATCGGAGTGCCTCATTTCTCCCAACTCGGGGCCTTATCAAGCCCCGACCTTGCAGTTGCGCGAGCAAGGCGTGGCGATGCAAGAAGCCTTGATCAAGGCTTCGGCACAACGCCTGCGCCCGATCTTGATGACGACCGGGGCCATGGTGCTCGGCGCGGTGCCACTGGCCTTGGCCACGGGTGCGGGCGCGGAAAGCCGCACGCAAATCGGCTGGGTGATTGTGGGCGGCATGAGCCTGGGTACGGTGCTGGCCATCTTTGTGGTGCCGACCATGTATTCGCTGCTGGCCCGCAAGTCGGTGCCCGGGCCAAACAAAGCAGTGGCGCACGACGAACCTCCGGTGAACGCGGCGCATTGAGACCATCGTGGTGTGCCAAAACTTGGCTTACCCATGAAAAAAGCGGCCTCGGCCGCTTTTTTCATGTTTGATCGGGTCTTGTGCCTCAAAGATGCCCGTCAAACATCATCACATCCACTTCGTCGCCAACGGCCACGTTGCCTTGGGCGTGGCCCAGCACGATCAGGCCGTTGGCTTGCACCATAGAGCTGAGCACGCCCGAGCCCTGGTTGCCGGTGATGCTGACCTGCAGTTCGCCTGCCGCGTTGGTGCTGACGATGCCGCGCTGGTATTCGGTGCGGCCGGGTTTTTTGCGCAGGGCCTCGGTGCTTTTGGCTTTGAGCAGTGGCAAAGCTGGCGCTTGCCATCCCATGAGCTGCTGCAAGGCGGGGCGCACAAAGGCGGCAAAGGTCACCATCACGGCCACCGGGTTGCCGGGCAGGCCAAACAGCACCGCAGAGCGTTCGCCACGCTCAATGCGGCCCACCGCCATGGGGCGGCCCGGGCGCATGGCGATGCGCCAAAAAGCCACATCGCCCAGTTTTTTCATCATGGCTTTGGTGTGATCGGCCTCGCCCACGCTCACGCCGCCGCTGGTGATGATGGCGTCGGCCTGCGCAGCCGCATCCATAAAAGCTTGTTCCAGCGCGGCAGGCTCGTCGCGCACCACGCCCATGTCGATCAACTCGCAGCCCAGCGCCTGCACCAAGCCCGCCACGGTGTAGCGGTTGCTGTCGTACACCGCGCCTTCGCGGGGTGCTTCGCCCAGGCTCAGAATTTCGTCACCGGTTGAAAAATAAGCCACTTTGGGCCTGCGCCACACGCTGACGCTGGGTAAACCCAGACTGGCCAGCAGACCACAGGCGGCGGGGGCCAGGCGCGTGCCCGCACGCAGTGCGGGTTGCCCGGCCATCAGGTCTTCGCCCAAAAGGCGGCGGTTGTCACCCGTTTGCAGCAAGCCGGGCGGAATCTGCAGGGTGTTGCCGTCCACCTTCACCAATTCTTGGGGGGCCACGGTGTCCAGCCCAGCGGGCATGATGGCCCCGGTCATGATGCGCACACACTCGCCCGCATTCACCGTGCCTTGCCAAGCGGCACCGGCAAACGCGGTGCCCACCACCGTGAAGGGGGTGGGGCGGTCGCTCAACAGCTCTGAGCCACGCAAGGCGTAGCCGTCCATGGCGGAGTTGTCGTGCGGCGGCACGCTGATGGGCGAGACCACGTTTTGCGACAGGATGCGGCCATGGGCTTGCATCAGGGGCACGGTTTCTTGTTCGCGCACCGGTTGCACCAACTGCGCCAAAAAGTCGTTCACATGGCGGGCCGACAGGGCTTGCGGGTCATAGCCTTGCAGCCGTTCGGCGATCTCACTGAGTGACGGAGTGGAAGACTGGGCGGTAGACAAGGGCGTGGTCATGGTCGGGGTGGCCAGGGGGGGCAGGGCGTGGCCAAGGAATTCAGAGGGCTTCGAGCTGTTGTAACTCGGCCAAGGTGTTGGCGTTGGCAAAGGCCTGCGGGTTGTCGCCGGGCAGGTCAAACGGGACGATGGCGCAGCGGTGCTGGGCGGTCCAAGCGTCGATTTTGCGGCCACCGCCTTGGATGAACTTCACCAGGCTTTCGAGCAACTCGGTTTTGAGCAGACAAAACACCGGCTGCGGGCGCACCGTGCCATCGGCCTCGGGGGCGGCGGCCATGGCCAGGTCGGCGCCATCTGAGTCCAAGGCATGGACAAGGCGCTCCACCAGATCGCGCGGAAACAAGGGTGTGTCACAGGGCACGGTGAGCAACAGCGGCGTTTGGCAACGCTCCAGCCCCGTGACAAAGCCCGCCAACGGCCCGGCAAAGCCGTCGATGCTGTCGGGCCACACCGGCACCCCCAGCGATTCGTAGACAGAGAGATTGCGGTTGGCGTTGATCAGCACCTCTTGCAAGGGCTGGCTTTGAAGCTGCAAACGCATCAGGGTTTGCAGCGCCAAGGGCAGGCCGTGGAAGTTTTGTAGGCCCTTGTCGATGCCGCCCATGCGCGAGCCGCGTCCGCCTGCGAGGATGAGGCCGGTGATGCCGGGAGCTTCGTGGTTCATTCCCTTCAGCCTCCGATGTAACTCATCTCCACACGGCGGCCCGGGCCGCTGGCCATGTCGGGTCCGCGCAGGCCGCGCAGCACCGAATATTGGTCAGTGCGCCCGCGCCAGATGGCGTCCACCGTCTGGGCCAGTGTGTGGTCGTTTTGTGTCGGGTCACGCAGCAGTTGGCGCAGGTCATAACCCTGGCTGGCAAACAGGCACAAATACAAACGTCCTTCGGTGGACAGGCGTGCGCGGTTGCAGTCGCCGCAAAACGCTTGGGTCACGCTGCTGATCACACCCACTTCGCCCAAGGCCGAGTCGAACTCGCCTTGGGCATTGGCGTAACCCCAGCGCTCGGCGGTTTCGCCTGGGACTGAGGGGTCGAGTTGCACCAACGGCAACTCGGTTTGCAAGCGTCGAATCACCTCGGCGCTGGGCAGCACCTCGTCCATGCACCAGCCATTCGTCGCGCCCACGTCCATGTATTCGATGAAGCGCAGCACGATGCCCGTGCCCCGGAAATGCCGGGCCATGGGCAAAATTTCGTGTTCGTTGGTCCCGCGCTTGACCACCATATTGACTTTGATTGGGCCCAGGCCCGCAGCGCGTGCCGCTTCGATCCCGGCCAGCACATCGGCCACCGGAAAGTCCACGTCGTTCATTTTGCGAAACACCGCATCGTCCAGCCCGTCCAAACTGACGGTCACGCGTTGCAAGCCCGCGTCTTTCAGGCTTTGGGCCTTGCGGGCCAAGAGCGAGCCGTTGGTGGTCAGCGTCAAATCGAGCGGCTGGCCGTCTGGCGTGCGCAACGCGGCCAGTTGTTCGATCAGGATCTCGATGTTTTTGCGCAGCAAAGGCTCACCGCCCGTCAGGCGGATTTTGCGCACACCCCGGCCCACAAACACGGTGGCGATGCGGGTGATTTCCTCAAAGCTCAGCAAATGGCTGTGCGGCAGGTAGGCGTAGTCTTTGTCAAAGACTTCTTTGGGCATGCAGTAGCTGCACCGGAAGTTACACCGATCGGTCACGCTGATGCGCAAATCGGTCAAGGGGCGGCGCAGCCCGTCCAGCGGCAAAGTGCTCAGGTCTTGGCCCGCCATTAGCGTTGGCAAAGGCAGACTGGGATGGCGCTGGTCAACCAGCGGAATGACGCGTTCAGACATGGGTTCGATTGTGCCCGAGCTAACTGCCGCACTGGCTGAAGACTTTTAATATGTCCCTCTGGGTGCAGACATTTCATTTGTCACCCCGGGCGAAGACCTGGGGGCTATCCCCTCTGCAATCTGTGGATCCCGTATCGGAGTCCGGGATGACAAATACAAAAGTCCCCATCAAGTTGGTTGAACGTGGGGCAGCGAAGACGATTTAACCGTGCTGAATGGCCACCGTCTTGAGGGTGGTGAAGCCCAGCAGCGCTTCCAGGCCTTTTTCGCGGCCGTAGCCCGATGACTTGACGCCGCCAAAAGGCAGTTCCACCCCGCCCGCTGCGCCGTAGTTGTTGATGAACACTTGTCCGCTGCGCACGCGTTTGGCCATGCGGAACTGGCGACCGCCGTCGCGCGTCCAGATGCCCGCCACCAAACCGAAATCAGTGGCGTTGGCCAATTGCACCGCGTGGTCTTCGTCGGTGAAGGCCATGGCTGACAGCACTGGGCCAAACACCTCTTCTTGGGCCAGGCGGTGCATCACTGGCACATCGCGCAAGAGCACCGGGGCTTGGTAATACCCGCCTGCAGGCACACCGGCTGCGATCTGGCCTTGTGCCACGGTGGCGATGCCGTCGGCGCGGGCCTGCTCCAGAAAACCGGTCACACGCTCCAATTGGCTGGCGCGGATCAGGGGCCCCAAGTCCAGGTTCATGGCGGCCGAGCCCACTTGCAGGCGACCAAAGGCTTCGCCCAATCGGGCCAGCAGGGGCTCGTAAATGCCTTGCTGAATCAACACGCGTGAACCTGCGCTGCAGGTCTGGCCCGAGTTCTGCACGATGGCATTGACCACGACCGGAATGGCCGCGTCCAGGTCGGCGTCTTCAAAAATGATTTGGGGGCTTTTGCCGCCCAGCTCCAGCGTCACGGGGCAGTGG
>JANQXJ010000251.1 GCA_030729445.1 Limnohabitans sp.
TGTAGGCGTCGTCGCTGCGGATTTTGCGGTCCGCCGTGTAGCGGTTGATCATGGAGTCCATGTTGCCGCTGGTCACGCCCCAAAACAGGTTGGGTTTGCCCAGGGCCTTGAAGGCCTCGGCGCTGGTCCAATCGGGCTGGGCGATGATGCCGACCCGAAAACCCTGGTTTTCCAGCATGCGGCCGATCACAGCCATGCCGAAACTGGGGTGGTCCACATAAGCGTCGCCCGTGACCAAAATGATGTCGCAGCTGTCCCAGCCCAGTTGGGTCATTTCCTCGCGGCTCATCGGCAAAAACGGGGCCGTGCCAAAGCGCTGTGCCCAGTACTTGCGGTAACTGGTCAGCGGTTTGGCGTCACGCGGGAAAAAGGAAACGTCGACAAAGGCGTTCATGGGCGGGCATTCGGGATAACCCGCTAGTGTAGGGGCTGAGCGTTGGGCCTGAAGCTGGCGCGGGTATTTGCCCAGTGTTCAAGACGCCCTTTGGCCTGCCCCAAGGCGCATAACCCGTTCACAGGTCTTTTTGAGCCCGCGCGATCAAGTCGACAAAGGTGGGTGCGTCACCCAACGCCTGAGCCGCCAGCAAGGCGAGCTTGACCAAAAAGAGTTCGGATTTTTCGGGGCCTGCGGCGTCAATGGCCATGGCCAGTTGGTCGTAGGCGGTTTCCAGACCGGCAATGTCCAGACCAGTGTTGGGGTTCATGGGGCTTCTCCGGAGGTGGCTTGCACAAGGGCGGCGTCCAAGCGCTGTGCATCCAGGCGCAACCAGCGGGCACAAATGTGTTGGTCAGGGCGCAACAAGTAAGCAGCGCCGGGCTCGGTCACGCCGTAACGGCTGTACGCCCGTCCTTGCGGATCGGACAGCACTTGTTGCCAAGGCGCATCGGCCAGGCTGGCCTGATGGCCCGAATCCACGTCGCCCCCTTGGGTGATGCAAGTGACCTTGAGCGGCAAACCCTTGGCCCGCCATTGGGTCACGGTGGCCCGCACATCGGCTGGCAAAGCGTCGGCCGCGCCAAACCACAGCAGGTCAAAACCACCGCCTAAGTGGTCCAGCAAAAACTGCTCTGGCGTCAAACGCAAATTGAGTGGCGGTGCGCCGTGCGCGGGGCCGGCCTGAAACTGTGCGTTGTCGTCCGCGCGGCAGTTGAGGCTGGAGTGGCTGTACTCGTGCGGGCGTGAGGTGCGCCAGTGGTAGAGCGGGCGCACAAAAGCTTCGGTGAGCGAAAGCGACAAAACAGCGTCGCGCAGCAAACGGAAACCGCGTGTGGGCGGGGTCATGAACCGGGTGCTTTTGCCCGCTTCTTCGATGATTTCCCAGGCCGCGCCCACGCGCTCGGCGCTGTAGTTGGCCAGCAATGCGCTGGAGGCCTGCCCACGGCACACCAGACCCAGCCGCCAGGCCAAGGCCTGCGCGTCCTGAAAGCCGGTGTTGGCACCCCGCACACCAAAAATCGGCAGCAGGTGGGCGGCGTCGCCCATGAACAAGGTGCGGCCCACCAAGTAATCGGGCAAGGTGAGCGTGCGGGCCGAATACACCGAGCACCAGTCCATCTCCCAGGGCTTGTCGGCATGGCCGATCAGGGCCAGTTGCGCATTGATGCGGGTCTTGAGCGATTCGGGCGACAAGGCTTGCTCGGGCGTTTCGCCCTCGGGCAGTTGGTAGTCAATGCGCCAGATGCCCAGGGGCTCGCGGTGCAGCAGCACGGTGTTGCCGCGGTTCCACTCGGGGTCAAAAAACGCCAGGCGCTCGGTGGGCAAAGGCAGGTCGATGCGGATGTCCGCGATGACAAAACGGCCCTCATAAGACGCGCCTTCGAGTTTGAGGTCCAGCATGCTGCGAATGCCTGAGCGGGCGCCGTCCGAGGCAACCAGCCACTCGGTATTCAGGGTATAGGGGCCTTCGGGGGTGTCCACTTGCAGTTGGGCGTGGTCGGCATGCTGCTCAACCGCCGTGACGCGGTTGCCCCAACGCAGATCGATCAGAGGGTTGGCCTGGCAGGCTTCAACCAGGTACTGCTCCAGAAACTGCTGCTGCAGGTTGATCATGGGGCCAAAACGGTCGTTGTCGTCGTGGGGAGCTTCCATACGGTAAACCCGCTCGCCACGGTAAAACGAGTTGCCAAAGCGCCAAGGCAAGCCGTTTTGCGTGACACGATCAGCCACACCCACTTGCTGCAGGATTTCCATGGAGCGGCGGGTGAACACGATGGCGCGGCTGCCTTCGCAAACCTGTTGCTCCGATTCCAGCAAGACACACGGCACACCATAACGGGCCAGTTCCAGTGCCGCCGTCAGCCCCACCGGCCCACCGCCCGCGATCACCACCGGGTGCATCGGCTGCGCTGGGTGCTCCGAGGGCAACCAAGGCTGGTGCACGGTGTAGTCGAAATAGATCGAGGGCCGGGGCGCGTTGGCCGGTTGGTGCATGGT
>JANQXJ010000252.1 GCA_030729445.1 Limnohabitans sp.
GTCCGGGGCTGTGGCCACGCTGGGCCGTTGGGCCAAAAACTGGCCTGCGCGGCCCGTGTGTGTGGTGCCACTGCCCGCGCCGAACATGGCGGCCAACCGGCAGTTGGCGACGCATATTGCGCAAAAAGGCCGTTTGCCCTTGCACGACGTTTTCAGCTGGCAGGGTGGCCCTGCGCCAGATGACAGCGCCTCCACGCCCGTGGTGGCGCACTTGGAGTCGGCCATCCGACTGGCAACAGATGCCGCGCTGCCTGCAGGACCGGTGCTGCTGGTGGCCACCCAAGTGCGCACCCGCTGGGCAGCCACCGTGGCGGCCGCGTTGCTGCGCGAACAAGGGGCCCCTCAGGTACTGTTGCTGGCTTTGCACTTGCAGCCTTGAGGCATGATCGGCACGAACTATTGAACGATGAAACGATGAACGACGACACACCTGACAGCCCCCTGCTTCAAGAAGCCCGTCTGTGGCAAGACGACAACTGGACCGCCCAGGTCATCAAAAACGAGGACGACGACGGCTGGGCTGTGGCGATGTACAAGACGGGTGAGTCTGAACCCGCCTTGGTGGGGCCTTGGACCATGGGCCGCGACAAGAAGAACCCCAAGCCGCTGGACGGCACGGCCTTCATCACCTTGGTCAAAACCGCCAGCGAGTTTGTGCGCCGCAGCGAGCAGCAGCTGCACGCGCAGCTCAACCAGAGCGTGACCGTGAACGGCAAGGACAGCCGTGTCACGGTGCTGCTGCGCATCGTGCCCGATGAGGACAATCCCTATGCCGTGCTGAGTGCGCAGGACGAAGGCGGTGACGCGCTGGCCGAAGTCAAGGTGGATGCGGGCTTCAAGCTCAACCGCCAGACCGCTCAGGCCTGGGTGGATGCCGACTTTGCCTACACTTGAGGCCTTGAGCGCACACCCAGGTTTTTCACCCGCCACCGGCCCCTTGGCCGGACTCAAGGTGCTCGAATTGGGCCAGTTGATTGCAGGCCCTTTTGCGGCCAAAACCCTGGGCGATTTCGGGGCCGATGTGGTCAAGATTGAGCCGCCCGGCGCAGGCGACCCCTTGCGCCAATGGCGCTTGATGAAAGACGGCATCTTTGGCTGAAGACTCACTGCGCTTTGGCGCCCGAATCCTTCACCACTTTGGCCCATTTGGTGATTTCGCTGGCCTGGTGCCGGGCCAGCTCTGCCGGGCTGGACAGCACCGGGTCGAGGCCCAGGGTCTTCAGGCGTTCTTGCACTTCGGGCAGTTTGAACACACGCAACACCTCGGCGTTGAGCTTGTCGATCACGGGGCGGGGCACATTGGCCGGGGCAAACATGGCCAACCAATTGGTGGCCGTGGTTTGTGCCAAAGCCCGGATATTGCTCTCTTTGGCCATGGGCAGTGCCGAGGGCATGTTGTCAAGCATGACCTGGATGCTGCCGCCGATCAGGTCGGAAATGGCAAATTGACGGCCTTTGTAGGGCACATGCTCCATGGTGGTGCCGGTGAGCGACTTGAAGAGTTCGCCCGAGACGTGCACCGAGGTGCCGATGCCGGGGGAGCCAAACGAGAGCTTGTTGGGGTTGGCCTTCATGTAGGCGATCAACTCGGGCACGTTTTTGACGGGCAGGGCGTTGTTCACCACCAGCAAGTTGGGGGCCGAGGCGATCAACGAGATGGGGGTGAAGTCCTTGGCCATGTCGTAGGGCATTTTCTCGTACAGCGCCCCGTTGATGGAATGGGTGCCCACCGTGCCCATGACGATCGTGAAAACCCTTTGCGCCAGGCCCCAGGCTGTCATCTGCGTGACGCGCCAAGCGGGCGCAAGGCCTGTGCGCCTGGGTGTCTGCTTCGAGGCGGGCCAGCATCAGGCCACAATGGCGGGGATTGACCCACACGCTGCCCATGCCCTCCACACCCATCAACCGCCCTCTACAAGCTTGGCAAGTCATGCTGGGGGGCATTTGCGGGCTGGTGCTGACCATTGGTCTGGCCCGTTTTGCCTACACCCCCTTGTTGCCTGCCTTGCAAGCCCAAACCGGTTTGAACGATGCCGCTGCCGGGTGGCTGGCTGCCATCAATTACGCGGGCTACATCGTCGGGGCCTTGGTCACGGCCTGGATGGACGATGTGCGTTGGCGTCACCGTTTTTACAGCGCAGGCCTGTGGATGGCCTTGCTCACCACAGCGGCCATGGCGCTGTCGAGCTGGTTGCCTGCCTGGGGGCTGTGGCGCTTTTTGGGCGGTTTGTGTGGCGCCACCGGCATGCTGCTCGGCTCGGGGCTGGTGCTGGGCTGGCTGATGCGCCAAGGCCGCAGGCCCGAGTTGGGTGTGCTGTTCATAGGCTTGGGGCTGGGCATTGTGGTGTCAGCGCTGGGTGCTTGGGTCTTGTCCGACATCTGGACCTTGTGGTCTGACCAGTGGCTGGCCTTTGCCGCGCTGGGGCTGGTGTTTTTTGTGCCCGCCTGGCTGTGGCGGCCGCCCGTGCCACCCGTGCCTACCGCCGCAGTTGGCGCCCAGGTGCAGCCGCAGGTCTCGAGCAGATGGATGGCGACCATGGCCTTGAGTTATTTTGCGGCGGGATGGGGCTTTGTCATCAGCGCCACCTTCACCGTGGCCATTGTCGAGCGCGAACCGGCCTTGGCCGGGCAGGGCGCCTTGGCTTGGGCGCTGGTGGGACTGGCGGCCATGCCTGCCGTGTTTTTGTGGGACCGAGTGGCCAGAAAGTTGGGCGATATCCCGGCTTTGCTGCTGGCTTTTGGCTTGCAAACCGTGTCCATCGTGCTACCCGCTTTGTCTGGAACACTCACGGCAGCGCTGGCCGGTGCTGTGGGTTATGGCGCAACCTTCATCGGCATCGTCAGTTTGACTTTGGCGCTGGTGGGTCGGCGTGCCCCTCAAAACCCGGGCAAGGCCATGGCCCGGTTGACCCTGAGTTACGGCGCTGCGCAAATGATCGCGCCCGTTGTGGCCGGGGCCATGGCGCAGGGCACGGGCAGTTTCAAGGGCGCTTTGTGGTTGACAGCAGCCGTCATGCTGGTGGGCATGGCGCTGCTTTTGGCTTTGCCCAAAGAGGATTAAATCCCCAAGCTTTGCAGCTGGACCAAGCCTTTGGGGGTTTGCAGGCTGGCCACCAAGTTGGCCGGGCCGGTTTCGATGGCGATGTTGGCCAACCCGATGGCATCAAACGCAGCTTGCAGCTTGGCACCGCTGGGGTGGCTCACGGTAAGACTTTGCAGCGTCACGCCCGATCGGGGCAGGCTGTTGCGCGGGTGCAGGCGCAGCGGATCGGTGGCCTCGGGCTTGCCCCACTGAATCAGGGTGGGCAAGCAACCGTTGAACAGGCGCTCACCATCTTCGCGCACAGTGATTTGCCAGTTGAGCGTGCCTTTGCTCGATTTGCGGCTGGCGTGCACCACCTGACCGCGCTCGATGCCCTGTGTGCGCAGCACATGGCGGGCGGCTTTGACGTCCTCGGTGCTGCTGACAAAGTGGACCAGCCGGGGGCCTTGGGCGACGGCTTTTTGCAAAGCGGCGTCGTCCATGTCAAACCAGCGCGGCACCTGGGCGCGTTTGGGGATCACGGCCAAGGGGTTGATGGCGATGATTTCGAAGTAGGCCAAAGGAAATTCGGGCGAGGCAATCTTGAACAACCGGTTGTGCGTGCCGTATTTTTCATGTTCGCCGCCGGGGCCGGGGGTGATGCCTAGAGTGTCTTCGCACCACTGCACGCCCTCGTCCAGCGAGGCGGCCATCACCACCAGGTGATCAATTTGAGTTTTCATGGTTGGCATTGTCGCTGTTCACGGGCACTCGGCGTGCACCATTGAAGCGTTTTTGCCAATAAGCACTGCGCATATCTGCAATGTCGACGGCTTTTCCTGTGCGGGGGGCGTGGATGAATTTGCCGTCACCCACATAAATGCCCACATGGCTAAAGGCACGGCGCATGGTGTTGAAAAACACCAGATCACCGGGTTGGAGCTCATCGCGGTCGATGACTTCTGTGGCCCGGGCCTGGTCAACGGCGTGGCGCGGCAGGATTTGTCCGACCGATTTTTCGTACAGGTAACGGACAAAGCCGCTGCAATCAAAACCGGTTTTCTCGCTGGTGCCACCACGTCGGTAGGGCACGCCCAACAAGCCCATGGCCTGCTCCACCATGCCAGCGGCCTGGTCACCGGCCTTGTCTTTGACCACACTCAGTTGGGAGCCAATTTGGGAGACCAGGCCACGGTCATTTGAAACCACTGTTGGCGAGTCTTCTGTTGGAGATGACCAGGCGGGCATGCCCAAGGCTGCCAACAGTGATAAAAAAAGAATACAACGCATATCCTCACAGCATAACGGATATTTTTGGCTTAAATCTTGGGGCTGGTACGGCATCGGGTGAATGGCGCCTGATGGCGTCTCGCCATTGATTTCCAGCCAACTCGTGTGCTGCGACAATCCTGCTCCAGAAACTCACAGGACAAAATATGTTGATCGATGCAGATGAAAGTCAATTGGTGCTGGTGGATTTTCAGGCCCGCCTGAAACCCGCGATGCTGGACGCGGACGCCGTTTGGGCCAACGCTGCACGCTTGGCCACCTTGGCCCAGGCCCTCGATGTGCCCACCTGGGGCACCGAGCAAAATCCTTCGCGACTGGGCGAGATGCCCCCGGAAATTCGCAACCACTGCCGCCAGGTGCTGGCCAAGATGCAGTTCAGCGCCGTCGAAGAAGGCTTGGGTGAATGGCTGCAGCCCGAGCCAGTGCAGGCCCCGCGAGGCAACGCCCGCAGCTTGCCACGCCACCTGCAAAAGCCCCAGCCCGGCGCCGAGCCGCGCAAGACCATCGTGCTGGCCGGGTGCGAGGCGCACATTTGTTTAATGCAAACCGCTTTGGATTTGCTGGAAGACGAGTTCGAAGTGTGGGTGGTGACCGACGCCTGCAGCTCACGCACTGAGCGCAACCGGGACGCGGCCTATGACCGACTGGCGGGGGCGGGTGCCGAGCTGGTGACCGCCGAGATGGTGGCGTTTGAGTGGATTCGCACGGCCGAGCACCCGGATTTCAAGCTGATGCAAAGCTTGTTCAAGTGAAGGGGACCAGCGGGCAGGGCGGTTTCGGCCCACGCTGATGCCCTTTTTTGCCTTGGGCTGAGTCAGCTTCTTGCAAGACCCTTGGCCATAATTATGAATTCAGAAGTGCGCGGCGATGGGTGACCATCACCGCCTTCCTCGGGTTCATTTTGGTGGGTTTTCAGGAGACATCCATGGGCAATTTCGCAGAATTTCACGCCCGGTCGATCAACGACCGCGACGCTTTTTGGGCCGAGCAGGCCAAATTGGTGGACTGGAAAGTCCCACCGCAGCAAATCTGTGATTACAGCAACCCGCCTTTTGCCAAGTGGTTTGTGGGTGGCGAGACCAACCTGTGCCACAACGCGGTGGACCGCCATTTGGCGGAGCGGGCCGACCAGCCCGCTTTGATCTTTGTGTCCACCGAGACCGACCAGGAAAAAACCTACACCTACCGAGAACTGCACGCCGAAGTGCAGCGCATGGCCGCCATCTTGCAAGACTTGGGCGTGGTCAAAGGCGACCGCGTGCTGATTTACATGCCCATGATCGCCGAGGCCGCTTTTGCCATGCTGGCTTGCGTGCGCCTAGGGGCCATCCACTCCGTGGTGTTCGGCGGATTTGCTTCGCACTCGCTGGCCACACGCATTGAAGACGCTTCGCCCAAAGTCATCATCAGCGCCGACGCCGGTTCGCGCGGTGGTAAAGCCGTCTCCTACAAGCCGCTGCTCGATGAAGCCATCAAGCTGTCGGCCCACAAACCGGCCAACGTGGTCATGGTGGACCGCCAACTGGTCGCTTTCACGCCTGTTGCCGGCCGCGATGTGGACTACGCCACCGAGCGGGCCAAGCACATGGATGCGGTGGTGCCATGCGTGTGGGTTGAGTCCACCCATCCCAGCTACACGCTCTACACCTCGGGCACCACCGGCAAACCCAAGGGCGTGCAGCGCGACACCGGGGGCTACACCGTGGCCTTGGCCGCCAGCATCCCCAACGTTTTTGAAGGCAAACCCGGCGGCACCTTTTTCTGCACCAGCGACATCGGCTGGGTGGTGGGCCACAGCTACATCATTTATGGCCCGCTGATTGGCGGCATGGCCACCATCCTCTACGAAGGCCTGCCGATCCGCCCCGACGGCGGCATCTGGTGGAGCCTGGTTGAGAAGTACAAAGTCCAGGTCATGTTCAGTGCCCCCACGGCCATCCGGGTGCTCAAAAAGCAAGACCCTGCGCTGCTCACCAAGTACGACCTGTCGAGCCTGCAGGCTTTGTTCTTGGCCGGTGAGCCGCTGGACGAGCCGACCGCCAAATGGATTTCTGAAGGCCTGAACGGCAAGGCCATCATCGACAACTACTGGCAGACCGAGACCGGCTGGCCGATTCTGAGCATTTGCAACGGCGTGGAGAAAGCGCCCAGCAAGTTCGGCTCGCCCGGCAAGGCGATTTACGGCTACAACGTCAAGCTGGTCGACGACCAGACGGGCGAAGAGTTGACCGGCGCCAACCAAAAAGGCGTGCTGACCATCGAAGGCCCGCTGCCTCCCGGCAACCTGCAAACCATTTGGGGCGACGACGAGCGTTTCGTCAAGACCTACTGGAAGACGGTGCCGAACAAGCTGGTCTACAGCACCTTTGACTGGGCAGTGCGCGACGAGGATGGTTACTTCTTCATCCTGGGCCGCACCGACGACGTGATCAACGTCGCTGGTCACCGCTTGGGTACCCGCGAGATTGAAGAGAGCATCTCCAGCCACCCCAATGTGGCCGAAGTGGCGGTGGTCGGTGTGGCCGACCAGCTCAAAGGGCAGGTGGCCATGGCTTTTGCCATCGCCAAAGACACCTCGGGCCTGACCGACGCGGCCGCGCGTCTGAAGCTCGAAGGCGAAGTCATGAAGGTGGTGGACAGCCAACTCGGTGCAGTGGCCCGTCCATCGCGTGTCTTTTTTGTCTCGGCTCTGCCCAAGACGCGCAGCGGCAAGTTGCTGCGTCGTGCCATCCAGGCCGTGGCCGAAGGACGCGATCCGGGTGATCTGACCACCATGGACGATCCAGCCGCTTTGCAGCAGATTGTGGATCTGATCAAAGGCTGACCATTCAGGACCCCGCTTTGCCGGGGTCTTTTTTTTGCCCAAAACCTTGCGCAAGCCTCATGGGATGCGAATGTAAGTTTGACATTGGCCAAGGCGTGGCACAATGCGCGTTGTACTTAGGCCCTTCCTTTGCCACAGTCGCATCCGCCAACCGGTTCAGCCGTGTCGCGGAAGGTAACTCTCAACCAACTAATGTTTCCCAGAGGGAAACGGAGGTCAGCGAAATATGAGCGAGACTAATTCCGTCTACGCTGCCTACCAAGGCAACACCTACTTGTTCGGCGGCAACGCCCCGTACGTCGAAGAGATGTACGAAAACTACCTGGCCAACCCCGGCAGCGTCCCAGATTCCTGGCGTGAGTATTTCGACGCTCTCCAGCACGTTCCTGCGGTCGATGGCACCAATGCCAAAGATGTCCCGCACCTGCCCGTCATCAACGCTTTTGCCGAACGCGCCAAGTCCGGCGGCACCAAAGTCGTCATGGCCAGCGCCGATGTCGAAATGGGCCGCAAGCGCACCGCCGTGCAGCAGCTGATCGCTGCATACCGCAACGTGGGCCAACGCTGGGCCGATTTGGACCCCTTGAAGCGCACCGAGCGCCCCAACATTCCTGACCTCGACCCCGCTTTCTTCGGCTTCACCGATGCCGACCAAGAAACTGTGTTCGATACCAGCAACACCTTCTTCGGCAAAAACCGCATGTCACTGCGCGAGCTGCTCAATGCGCTGCGCGAGACCTATTGCGGCACGATCGGGGCCGAGTACATGTACACCACCGAGCAGGCTGAAAAGCGCTGGTGGCAGCAAAAGCTCGAAAGCATCCGCAGCAAGCCCAATTTCACAGCCGAGAAGAAAAAGCAGATCCTCGACCGCCTGACGGCAGCTGAAGGCCTGGAGCGCTACCTGCACACCAAATACGTGGGCCAAAAGCGCTTCTCACTGGAAGGTGGCGAGAGCTTCATCGCCGCCATGGACGAGCTGATCCAATCAGCAGGTGCCCAGGGCGTGCAGGAAGTTGTGATCGGCATGGCCCACCGTGGCCGCTTGAACGTGCTGGTCAACACCATGGGCAAATTGCCCGCAGACCTGTTCGCCGAGTTTGACCACACCGCTCCTGAGGACCTGCCTGCAGGTGACGTGAAATACCACCAAGGCTTCAGCTCCGACGTGAGCACCTCGGGTGGCCCGGTGCACCTGTCGCTGGCTTTCAACCCCTCGCACCTTGAAATCGTGAACCCCGTGGTCGAAGGCTCGGTGCGTGCACGCATGGACCGCCGCGATGACCCACTGGGCAAGCAAGTGCTGCCCGTGCTGGTGCACGGCGACGCTGCGTTTGGTGGCCAAGGTGTGAACCAGGAAACCTTTGCTCTGGCGCAAACCCGTGGTTATTCCACTGGCGGCACGGTGCACATCATCATCAACAACCAGATCGGTTTCACGACCTCTGACCCGCGCGATATGCGCTCGAGCGTGTTTTGCACCGACATCGTCAAGATGGTTGAAGCTCCTGTGCTGCACGTCAACGGCGACGATCCAGAGGCCGTCGTCATGGCTGCACAACTCGCTTTGGAATACCGCATGACCTTCTGCAAGGATGTGGTGCTGGACGTGGTGTGCTTCCGCAAACTGGGCCACAACGAGCAGGACACCCCCGCTTTGACCCAGCCGTTGATGTACAAAAAGATCGCGGCTCACCCTGGCACGCGCAAACTGTTTGCCGACAAACTGGCCGCTCAAGGCCTGGGTGACACCTTGGGCGAGGACATGGCAAAGGCCTACCGCGCCGCCCTGGACGCAGGCCAAAACACGACCGAGCCCGTGCTCACCAACTTCAAGACCAAGTTCACCGTGGACTGGTCTCCCTTCCTGGGTAAGAAGTGGACCGATGCGGGTGACACGGCCATCCCCTTGGCCGAGTGGAAGCGCGTGGCCGAGAAAATCACGACCATCCCCGAGTCGGTCACCCCACACCAGCTGGTCAAAAAGGTGTACGACGACCGCGCGGCCATGGGCCGTGGCGAAATCCCGGTGGACTGGGGTATGGGCGAGCACATGGCTTTTGCCTCGTTGGTGGCAAGTGGCTACCCAGTGCGTCTGTCGGGCGAGGACTGCGGCCGCGGCACCTTCACACACCGCCATGCAGTCATTCACGACCAAAAGCGCGAAAAGTGGGACACCGGCACCTATGTAGCTCTGCAAAACGTGAGTGACAAGCAGGCCCCCTTCACGGTGATCGACTCGATCCTGTCCGAAGAAGCGGTGCTGGCTTTTGAATACGGCTACGCCTCGAATGACCCCAATACCTTGGTGATTTGGGAGGCGCAGTTTGGCGACTTTGCCAACGGCGCTCAGGTGGTGATCGACCAATTCATCGCGTCGGGTGAAGTCAAGTGGGGTCGTGTCAACGGCATCACCCTGATGCTGCCCCACGGCTACGAAGGCCAGGGCCCCGAGCACAGCTCGGCCCGCGTCGAGCGCTTCATGCAGCTGGCGGCTGACACCAACATGCAACTGGTCCAGCCCACCACGGCCAGCCAGATCTTCCATGTGCTGCGTCGCCAGATGGTGCGCAACCTGCGCAAGCCCTTGGTCATCTTCACGCCCAAGTCGCTGCTGCGCAACAAGGATGCGACATCGCCCGTGTCCGAGTTCACGCATGGCAGTTTCCAGACCGTGATCCCGGAGACTAAAACGCTCAAGGCCGACAAGGTCAAGCGCGTGGTGGCTTGCTCGGGCAAGGTGTATTACGACCTGGTCAAGCACCGCGAAGCCAAGGGTGCCGACGACGTGGCCATCATCCGTGTGGAGCAGCTCTACCCATTCCCGCACAAGGCGTTTGCGGCCGAGTTGAAAAAGTACCCCAATGCCACCGACATCGTGTGGTGCCAGGACGAGCCACAAAACCAGGGTGCCTGGTTCTTCATCCAGCACAACATTCACGAAAACATGCTGGACGGCCAAAAGCTCGGTTATGCCGGTCGTGCCGCCTCCGCTTCTCCAGCGGTGGGTTACTCGCACCTGCACCAGGACCAGCAAAAGGCGCTGATTGAGGCGGCATTTGCCAAACTCAAAGGCTTCGTGCTGACCAAGTGATGTGGCTCCTGGCGCTGAGTGTTCCGCGCCAGACCCTTCACCCACATCCTCCCGTACACCTTCCTAACGTACAACGCATAACGGAAAAATCATGGCAATCGTAGAAGTCAAAGTTCCCCAACTGTCCGAGTCCGTGGCCGAGGCCACCATGCTGCAGTGGAAAAAGAAAGTCGGCGACACCGTGGCCGCCGACGAGATCTTGATCGAGATCGAAACCGACAAGGTCGTGCTCGAAGTCCCAGCGCCCTCAGCTGGCGTGCTGTCTGAAATCATCCAGGGCGACGGTGCCACCGTGGCCGCCGAGCAACTGATCGCCCGCATCGACACCGATGGCAAAGTCGCCGCTGCGGCCCCGGCTGCCGCTGCTGCCCCAGCTGCCGCTGCACCAGCCCCTGCGGCTGCTGCACCAGCTGCTGCAACAGGTGGCAGCATGGCCGGTGTGGCCATGCCCGCCGCAGCCAAACTCATGGCCGACAACAGCTTGGCCGCAGGTTCTGTGGCCGGTTCTGGCAAAGACGGTCGTGTGACCAAGGGTGATGTATTGGCCGCTGTGGCCGGTGGCGTCAAGTCCACCGCCGCCGTGATCCCGACCGGTGTGCCCACCAAGGCCTTGCCTCAGGTGTCTGGCCCTGCTGTGGATTTGGGTGAGCGCCCAGAGCAGCGCGTGCCCATGACCCGCCTGCGTGCCCGCGTGGCCGAGCGTTTGCTGCAGTCGCAGTCGACCAACGCCATCTTGACGACCTTCAATGAAATCAACATGGCCCCGGTCATGGAGATGCGCAAGCGCATGCAAGAGCGTTTCGAGAAGGAACACGGCTGCAAGCTGGGCTTCATGAGCTTCTTCGTCAAGGCCGCTGTGCATGCCTTGAAGAAATTCCCTGTCTTGAACGCTTCGGTCGACGGCAACGACATCGTTTACCACGGCTATTTCGATATCGGTATCGCAGTGGGTTCGCCCCGTGGCTTGGTGGTGCCCATCTTGCGCAACGCCGACCAGATGAGCTTTGCCGACATCGAGAAAAAGATCGCCGAATTCGGCGTCAAGGCCCGTGACGGCAAGCTGGGCATGGAAGAGATGACCGGCGGCACCTTCTCCATCTCGAACGGCGGCACCTTCGGCTCGATGATGTCCACCCCGATCATCAACCCACCCCAGTCGGCGATTTTGGGCGTGCACGCGACCAAAGACCGCGCCATGGTGGAAAACGGCCAAGTCGTGGTTCGCCCGATGAACTACTTCGCCATGTCGTACGACCACCGCATCATCGACGGCCGCGAAGCCGTCTTGGGCTTGGTCGCCATGAAGGAAGCGCTGGAAGACCCAGCCCGCTTGCTGTTCGACATCTAAAACCCCTTGTTTTGAATGCCCCCTGCCCAGGGGGCGTTTTTCATCCAGAAGGCATTTCCCATGAGCAAACAATTCGACGTCGTTGTCATTGGCGGTGGCCCCGGTGGCTACATCGCAGCCATTCGCGCTGCCCAACTCGGTTTCCAGGTCGCTTGTATCGATGAGTGGAAGAACGCAGCCGGTGGCCCAGCCCCTGGCGGCACCTGTACCAACGTGGGTTGCATCCCCTCCAAGGCGCTGCTGCAGTCCAGCGAGCACTTTGACCATGCCAACCACCACTTCGCCGAGCATGGCATCAGCGCCACGGGCGTGAAGATGGACGTGGCCAAGATGATTGCCCGCAAAGACACCGTCGTGAAGCAAAACAACGATGGCATCTTGTACCTCCTGAAAAAGAACAAGGTCACGTTCTTCCACGGTCGCGGTAGCTTTGTCGGGCAAGCCGAGGGCGGCTACACCATCCATGTGGCGGGCAAGTCCGAAGAGGACATCACCGCCAAGCAAGTCATCATCGCCACCGGCTCCAACGCCCGTGCGTTGCCGGGCACCCCGTTCGACGAAGTCAATGTGTTGTCGAACGACGGCGCCTTGCGTTTGGGCGCTGTGCCCAAGAAACTGGCCCTGATCGGCTCTGGCGTCATTGGCTTGGAGATGGGTTCGGTCTGGCGCCGTTTGGGTGCCGATGTGACCATCCTGGAAGGCCTGCCCACGTTCTTGGGTGCGGTGGACGAGCAAATCGCCAAAGAAGCCAAGAAGGCCTTTGACAAGCA
>JANQXJ010000253.1:0-1958 GCA_030729445.1 Limnohabitans sp.
AAGACTGTCACCCCGGACTTGATCCGGGGTCCATGTCTTCTGTGTCTATGAAGATGGATCCCGGCTCGGAGGCCGAGATGACAGCGTGGCAAGTTTGAGAGATCCGCCCACTGCAAATGTCACCCCAGACTTCATCCGTTCCAAACCCCTAAGACTGTCACCCCTGACTTCATCCGGTCCAAACCCCAAGACTGTCACCCCGGGCTTGATCCGGGGTCTATTTCTTCGGGAGCCAGTGAAGATGGATCCCGGCTCGGAGGCCGGGATGACAAAGAGCAGGTCGGGATGGCAAAGAGCAGCCCGGGATGACACGCAGCAAGCCAAGATTTACCCAGATTTACAAAATTGCCCCGCCGAGCCCCAACAAAAAGACGCATCATCACACCATGAATCAACTCTTGATGATCGAAGACGATGTGCGCCTGGCGGGCATGGTGGCGGACTACCTGGGGCAAAACGGCTTTGCTGTGGCCCATGCGCCCGATGCCCGCAGCGGCCTGGAGCGTTTGCAAACCCCAGGCATTGAGCTGGTGATCCTGGACCTGATGCTGCCCGACATGGACGGCTTGCAGGTGTGCCAGCGCATCCGCGCCCTGCCCGGCAGCATGGGCCAAGTGCCGGTGCTGATGCTCACGGCCAAAGGCGACCCGATGGACCGCATCATTGGCTTGGAGATGGGCGCCGACGACTATTTGCCCAAGCCCTTTGAGCCGCGCGAGCTGCTGGCCCGCATCAAGGCCATCTTGCGGCGCAAACACCATGTGAGCGACACGCCCTCGCAGCTCATGCAGTTTGGCTCGCTGGAAATTGACCGCGATGCCCGCCGTGTGAGCGTCAAGGGACAGGACTGCGAGCTGACCTCGTACCAATACGACCTGCTGGTGGCGCTGGCCGAACGCGCCGGGCGTGTGCTCACACGCGACCAGATCATGGAAGCCGTGCGCGGCCGTGAACTCGAAGCCTTTGACCGCTCGATCGACGTGCACATGGGCCGCATCCGCGCCGCCATCGAGGCCGACCCCAAAGTGCCTCAGCGAATCCTCACCGTGCGTGGCGTGGGCTATGTGTTTGCCCGCCAACAAGACTGATCGCCCACATGCCCATTCGTAGCCTGTCACGCCACTGGTCACGCCACCTGTACCTGCGCATCTGGTTGGCCGTGGTGGCGGGCGTGGCACTGCTCATGCTGGTGGTGGGCTGGGCCTGGCGGGCCACGGTCGAGCACCATGCCGAGCCACCCGCGCCCCGTGAATGGGTGGTGTTGAACGCCCAAGGTGACGTGCTGGCCAGCACCACACGGGCTGGACCGGGTGGGCCTTTGGTCTTTGAGGTGCCATTGCCCGATGGCCAAACCTTGCCGCTGCAAGTGCAGCGCAGCGGTGAGCGCCCCCGTACAAGCGCTTTGCAAGGCATGCCCGGCATGCAAGGTCCAGGGCCCGGCGCGGACGGCCGTTTGCCGCCCTATTTGCGCAAGGACATGCCTTGGTGGGCCAAGCCCTCGGGTTTTTTCTGGATGCTGGGCCTCATTGGCCTGGCCGTGGCGCTGGGCCTGTACCCGGTGGTGCGCAGGCTGACGCAACGCCTCGAAGGCCTGCAGCGCGGCGTGCAGCGCTGGGGCGAGGGCGACTTGTCGGTGCGTGTGCCGGTGCAAGGCGACGACGAAGTGGCCGACCTGTCGCAGCGCTTCAATGCGGCGGCCGAGCGCATTGAAGGCCTGATGGCCTCACAAAAATCATTGCTGGCCAACGCCTCGCACGAGCTGCGCTCGCCACTGGCCCGCATCCGCATGGGGCTGGAGCTGATGAACGGCCCCGCGGTTGACGCTGACGCTTTGGCCCGCAGCCGGGCCGAAATCTTGCGCAACATGGCCGAACTCGACCAACTGATCGACGAAATCTTGCTGGCCAGCCGCTTGGACGCCAAAGAAGCCGACATCGGCACCATCGAGCCCGTGGACT
>JANQXJ010000253.1:1968-2422 GCA_030729445.1 Limnohabitans sp.
GGACTTGGTGGGCCTGTGCGCCGAAGAGTGTGCGAGGGTCGGGGCCAGATTTGACGTGCCCGAAGGCCTGGCCCAACTCGAAGTGCCTGGCGTGGCCAAACTGCTGCGGCGCATGGTGCGCAACCTGCTGGAAAACGCACGGCGCTATGGGGCCAGCGTGCAGACCGACGAAGTCGTTTTGCGCCTGCAAACCAGCCCCGAAGGCGTGCTGCTGAGTGTCAGTGACCGCGGCCCTGGCGTGCCCGAAGCCTGGCGGCAACGCATCTTTGAACCATTTTTCAGACTGCCCGGCGCCAGCGAACACGTCGGCGGCGTTGGCCTGGGCCTGTCCTTGGTCAAAAGCATTGCCGAGCGACATGGCGGCAGAGTTGAATGCCTGGCCCAGCCCGGGGGCGGGGCTGTTTTTGTGGTGGAAATGGCCAAAATTTTGTAAGTGCTGAGATCTCTAGGGCCT
>JANQXJ010000254.1 GCA_030729445.1 Limnohabitans sp.
TGGAGCAGCGTATTTCGGCTTTGGAAGGCGGCATTGGGGCCATCACCACTTCCAGCGGGCAGGCCGCCTTACACCTGGCCATTGCCACCCTCATGGGAGCGGGCTCGCACATCGTGGCCTCATCGGCTCTGTATGGCGGCTCGCACAACCTGCTGCATTACACCCTGAGCCGCTTTGGCATCCGCACCACCTTTGTCAAACCCGGCGACTTGGATGCCTGGCGTGCCGCCGTGCAGCCCGACACCAAACTCTTTTTTGGCGAAACCGTGGGCAACCCCGGCATGGACGTGCTGGACATTGAAGCCGTGAGCGCCATCGCGCACGAAGCGGGTGTGCCGCTGCTGGTGGATTCCACCCTCACCTCACCCTGGCTCATCAAGCCTTTTGACCACGGGGCCGATCTGGTCTACCACTCGGCCACCAAGTTTTTGTCGGGCCACGGCACGGTGGTGGGCGGTGTGGTGGTCGATGGCGGCAGCTTTGACTGGGACAAATCCGGCAAATTTGCCGAGCTGAGCCAGGCTTACGCGGGCTTTCACAACATGGTCTTCAGCGAAGAAAGCACCGTGGGCGCCTTCTTGCTGCGGGCCCGTCGCGAGGGCCTGCGCGACTTTGGTGCCTGCATGAGCCCGCACACCGCTTGGCTGATTTTGCAAGGCATCGAAACCCTGCCCCTGCGCATGGCGCGGCACATGGAGAACACCGCCAAAGTGGTGGAGTTTTTGGCCGCGCACCCGCTGGTCAGCCGCGTGGGCCACCCCATGCTCGAGAGTCACCCTTCGCACGCCTTGGCCCAAAAACTCTTGCCACGCGGCGCAGGCTCGGTGTTCAGCTTCGACATCAAAGGCAACCGCGCCCAAGGCCAAAAGTTCATCGAAACCCTCAAGGTCTTTAGCCACTTGGCCAATGTGGGCGACTGCCGCAGCCTGGTGATCCACCCGGCCAGCACCACGCATTTCCGCATGACGGACGAAGCCTTGGCTGCAGGCGGCATCGGCCCCGGCACCATCCGTTTGTCGATTGGCTTGGAAGATCCGGCCGACCTGATCGACGACTTGAAGAAGGCACTCAAAGCGGCCGAGAAAGCCGCTTGAAATTTGCGCAAGCGCCCTATGCCCTCCACACACCACCGTCATTCCCGCGCATGCGGGAATCCATGGACCCCGGATCAAGTCCGGGGTGACATGTCGAGCAATTTTCCGTTCTTGAACGGACAAGTTCATCACCTGAGCATCAAGTCATGATCATCTCTTTGCCCACCCACAAGCTCTATGCCTACACCGGCGGCAAGCCCTTCAACCCCGCGCAGCCCACCGCTGTGTTCATCCACGGCGTGCTCAACGACCACAGCGTCTGGATTTTGCAAACCCGCTACATGGCCCACCACGGCTGGAACGTGCTGGCCATCGACCTGCCCGGGCACTGCAAAAGCGAAGGCACACCACCCCAAAGCGTGGAAGAAGCGGCCGACACCGTCATCGCGCTGCTCGATGCGCTGAAGATCGAAAAAGCCGCGCTGATCGGCCACAGCTTCGGCTCGCTCATCGCCTTGGATGCGGCGGCACGCGACGCGCAAGCCCACCCCGGGCGCGTGTCTCACCTGGTCATGGTGGGCACGGCCTACCCGATGCGCGTGTCACCTGCCCTGCTCGACCTGTCGGTCAGTGCGCCCTTCAAAGCCATTGACATGGTCAACAGCTTCTCGCACTCCACGCTCGCCCCACCGCCATCGGCCTTGGGCCCCGGCACCTGGCTGTATGGCGGCAGCAAGGCGCTGATGCGCCGGGTGCTGGCCAGCAACACACAAGTCAATGTGTTCCACACCGGCTTCAAGGCCTGCGACGATTACCGTGGCGCAGAGGCCTCCATGCCTCAGATCACCTCCCCCACCCTGTTTGTGCTGGGCAGCGCCGACCAGATGACGCCGCCCAAGGCTGCGCAAAGCCTGATTGACCTGTGCAAGAAGCCGATGGTGGTCAAGCTGCCCGCAGGCCATTCGCTCATGACCGAAGCGCCCGAGGGCGTGTTGCAGGCGCTCAAGGATTTTCTGAACCCGTGAGGGCGAAGGCCATTCGCGCACAGGGGCTCGCTCCTACAACATGAACACATTGACTGCCCACATCACCCCGCCCATGTCGGCAGACAGGGCGCAAGAGATCGCTCAGACCCTCGATCTGCGGGCCTTGCCGCGCGACTTTCTGGACAATCCTTACCCGGTCTATGCTGCACTGCGCGAGGCCGAGCCCTTCAAGCGCATGCCCGATGGCGCCTATTTCCTGACCCGCCACGCCGATCTGGTGGCGGTGTACCGCGACGCCAAGGTCTTCAGCTCTGACAAACAAGTGGAGTTCGGCCCCAAATACAACCATGCACCTTTCAACCAGCCGCCCTTCGCCACAGCAAGCGGTGTATCCCCGCTGTACGAGCACCACACCAGCAGCCTGGTCTTCAACGACGCACCACGACACACGCGTGTGCGGCAGCTCATCATGGGCGCCCTCACCCGCCGCGCCATCGAAGCCATGGAGCCTGGCCTGGTGCAACTGGTAGACAGCCTGCTGGACAAGATTGAGGCCCAAGGCGGCGGCGATCTGATCGAAGATTTTGCCTCGGCCATTCCGGTGGAGATCATTGGCAATTTGCTGGATGTGCCACACGCCGACCGCGAGCCTTTGCGCGGCTGGTCGCTGGCCATTTTGGGGGCGCTCGAGCCATCCCTCACCCCAGAGCAAGAAACACGGGGCAACCGCAGCGTGAATGAATTTTTGGCCTACTTGCGTGAACTGGTGGCCAAGCGCAGACAGCATCCGGGCGACCCGGAGCACGACGTGCTGACCCGCTTGATTCAAGGCGAAGAAAACGGCGACGCCTTGAGCGAAATCGAGCTGCTGCAAAACTGCGTGTTTTTGCTCAACGCCGGACACGAAACCACCACCAACCTGATTGGCAACGCGCTCATCAGCCTGCACGAATGGCCCGAGCAGCGCGAACAACTCCAGGCTGACCTGAAGCAAGCCGCCAGTGAGGAAGAACGTGAGCAGATCATGGGCCTTGCGGTCGACGAGTTTTTGCGCTTTGAATCATCCAACCAGCTTGGCAACCGCCGCGCCCAGCAAGCCACCCAGGTCAACGGCATGGACTTGCCCGCCGGCGCCTTGGTCACCCTGTGTATTGGCGCAGCCAACCGCGACCCTGCCGTGTATGACAACCCTGAGCAACTGAACCTGCGCCGCACCGGCAACAAGCACCTGGCCTTTGGCTTTGGGGTCCACCAGTGTGCGGGTCTCAGCTTGGCTCGGCTCGAAGGCCGTATTGCCATCGGCCGGTTTTTGCAGCGCTTTCCCGACTACCAACTCACCCAAACGCCAGTGCGCGGAGGCCGCGCAAGGTTTCGCGGCTTCTTGCACGCACCGTTTTCAATCTGATAACAACCAAGGAGACAGGTCATGGACACCACCGAAACTCAAGCGCCTCAGCACACCAGCTTTGCCGAGTTCTACCCCTTTTACCTGAGCGAACACAGCAACCGCACCTGCCGCCGCATGCATTTTGTGGGCAGCACATTGAGCCTGATGTGCCTGACCATGTTGGCCATGACCGGCAAACCCCAGTACTTTTTGTATGCCCTGCTGTGTGGTTATGGCTGCGCTTGGATTGGGCACTTTGTGTTCGAGAAGAACAAGCCCGCCAGCTTCAAGCGCCCGCTCTACAGCTTCATGGGCGACTGGGTCATGTACCGCGACATGTGGCGCGGGCGTGTGAGTTTTTAAGCCGAGAAGTCCCCAGCGGCCCCATCAAGGGGCCCGCGACGAGGGCAGCAGCTGCGCCACTCGGACTTGGTCCAAGCCTGTTTGAACCCATAAAGGGTCGATGGCCGAGGTTCTCAGCACCAACAACCGGTCGGCCAGCGGAGCTACACGGGCCTGAGAGGGATCTATGAGCAAGACCTGACGGGCCTGTGCCTGATCGTTTGGCTCGGTGAGGCGTCCCACCCAATCGAGCTCGTGCAAAACCGCCAGAACGTGTTGCAGCTCCCCCAATTCCACGCGCAAACGTGCTGCCAATGCCCCTGCGCTCCAGCCCCGCTGTTCGCTCGCCTTGGCCGCATTCAACTCGGCCAACACTTCCAGAGCCAGCCTGAACGACCAGCCCGCCCCTTCGGGTTTGCGCCACTGCTCGCGCCCCAGCTCCGGCAAACTCGATGCCAGCACCGCACCCAACAAGACCAGCAGCCAGGTCACATAAATCCAGACCAGCAAAATCGGCACTGCTGCAAAGGCCCCATAGACCAATGAATAAGTAGGCACTTCCAGCAAATAAAAGGCCATGCCTTTTTTGGCCAACTCCAAGGAAACAGCGACCAAGAATCCGGCTGTGATGGCATGGCGCCAACGCACCCGGGTGTAGGGCACATAAAAGTACAGGCCGCTCACGCAGGCGGTGAGCAGCAAAAATTCAAAACCGTCGAGTAACCAGCGGACTGAGCCCGGCATGACGTTGACCACGTCGCGGGATACCGTGACCACATAAGAAGTGATGGCCAAGCTGCCGCCCAAAAGCAGTGGCCCCAGGGTGATGGCCGACCAATAGAGCAAGACCCGTTGGGGCAAAGGCCGCTGGCGTTGCACCCGCCAAATTTGACCCAGCGTGCGCTCGATGGTCACCATCAGGAACACGGCCGACAAGAGCACCGCCACCAAACCCGCCGTACCCAAGCGACTGGCCTTGCGGGAAAACTGGGTCAAATAGCTCAGTACCTGGCGTGCAATGCTCTCGGGCACCAGGCTCTCGATCAGCCAGCGCTGGATCGTGTCCTGGAACTTGCCAAACACCGGGAAGGCCGAAAACACCGCCAAACCGAGCGCAAACAAAGGCACCAAGGCCAATATGGTGGTGAAAGTCAAGGAACTGGCACTGACACCCAGTCGCGCATCACGAAAGCGTTCGGCCAAAACGCCGCCCATTTGGCGCCAAGGAAACTCAGACAGTTCCTGCCACCACAAACGGGTGTTTTCAATCAGGCCATTCTTGGACAAGGTTGTTTGCATGCCCGGTATGATGCCATCGCAATGAACTCGAACCCCGAAACCTCTCCCCTCGCCCCTCAAAAAAACACCCCAGCGGGCTTGGACTTGACCCGCTGGTTGGCCGTCGGCAGCCTGCTTGGTTTGATCATTTTGGGCTTGCTCTGGGAACTATGGCTGGCCCCATTGCGGCCAGGCGGGTCGTGGTGGGTCATGAAGGTGCTGCCTTTGTGCATTCCCCTCGCAGGCTTGCTCAAAAACCGCATGTACACCTACCGCTGGGTCAGCATGTTGGTCTGGTTGTATTTCACCGAAGGCGTCATGCGGGCCTGGGGCGACGCTTAGCCCTCCAACGGTTTGGCCGGTTTGCAAATCCTGTTGTGCACCACCTTGTTTGTGGCCTGCGCTTTGCATGTGCGCATTCGTTTCAAGGCCGTCAAGGCCACCGGCAACTTTGTGCCCGTCCCCCGAGACTGACACCATGATTACTCCCATTCCCCATCCATTGCTTGAACAGCTGCGACAAATTTGTGGCCCTGCCAACGTCCTCACCCACGACGACCCGACCACTGACCTCAGCCCCTGGGAGCAAGACTGGCGAAAACGGGTGCGCGGTCGCGCTTTGGCCGTGGTGCGTCCAGGTGACACGGCGCAAGTCGCTGCTGTGGTCAAGGCCTGCGCCGCATCGGGCACCCCCATCGTGCCGCAAGGCGGCAACACCGGGCTGGTGGTGGGCGGCGTGCCTAACGGCTCGGGCACCCAAATCGTGCTGAGCTTGAGCCGCATGAACGCCGTGCGGGCCATCGACCCGGCCAACCTGACCATCACCGTAGAAGCCGGATGCGTCCTGCAAAACCTGCAAGCCGCCGCTGAAGCCGCAGGATTTTTATTCCCCTTGAGCCTGGGCGCCGAAGGCAGCTGCACCATCGGCGGCAACCTGGGCACCAACGCGGGCGGCACACAGGTCGTGCGCTACGGCAACACCCGTGAGCTGTGCCTGGGCCTGGAAGTGGTCACCGCACAAGGCGAGGTTTGGCAGGGCTTGAGTGGCCTGCGCAAAGACAACACCGGCTACGACTTGCGCAATTTGATGATCGGCAGCGAAGGCACGCTGGGCATCATCACCGCAGCCACCATGAAGCTTTATCCCCAGCCTGCTGCCCAGCTGACCGCTTGGGCCGCTGTGCCCAGCATGGAGGCGGCGGTGAAATTGCTCGGCTTGGCACATCAGCGCCTGGGGCCGGGCCTCACGGGTTTTGAAGTCATG
Organism: Limnohabitans sp.; assembly: GCA_030729445.1. GTDB lineage: Bacteria > Pseudomonadota > Gammaproteobacteria > Burkholderiales > Burkholderiaceae_C > Limnohabitans_A. The sequence goes on from JANQXJ010000254.1 coordinate 6,292, forward strand.
GGCCAGTTCGCCCTGAGCTTGGTGGACAAACACTATCCGCAACTGCGCGTGCCGCTCTGGCAAGAAACGCCTTGGTGTGTGCTGCTGGAGAACTCCGACAGCGAAAGCGAAAGCCACGCCCGTGGACAGTTTGAAGCCCTGCTCGAAGCAGCCCTGGAATTAGGCTGTGTGACCGACGCCGTGGTCGCTGAGAACCTCACGCAAGCCAAAGGCCTGTGGCACATCCGCGAGAGCATCACGATGGCGCAGGCCACCGAAGGCCTCAACATCAAACACGACATCAGCATCCCAGTCTCACGCATCCCGGACTTTGTGGCCGAGACCGACGCCCTCTTGGCCCAAAACGTCCCCGGCGTGCGCATGGTGGACTTTGGCCACTTGGGCGACGGCAACCTGCACTACAACGTGCAAGCGCCTGAAGGCGCCGATGGCCCAACCTTCTTGCGTGAGTTCGAAGACAAAGTGAACACCCTGGTGTTTGACCAAGTCAAACGCTTTGGCGGCTCTATCAGCGCCGAACACGGCGTGGGCGAGCAAAAAGTGCACAAACTTCCGCACTACAAAGACCCCACGGCCCTGGCCATGATGCGGGCGGTCAAACAAGCGTTGGACCCACAAAACATCCTGAACCCTGGCCGAGTACTTGAGTGAGTCGGGTCCAGAATTCAACAGGTCTGTTGCTGCTGATTTACCTGTGCTTCATCAGTTTGGGTTTGCCCGATGGCGTTTTGGGCGCCGCATGGCCCGCCATCCGTGCCGATTTGGGTCAACCCTTGGCCGCCGTGGGACTGATGACCTTGACCATGACATTGTGCGCGGGTCTCAGCTCTTTATGTGCTGCCGCATTAACTCGCCGATGGGGAACAGGCCCAATTGTGGTGGTCAGCGGTGGTATGACTGCATTGGCATTGTTGGGTTTCGCATTCGCACCTTCTTTTGGTTGGCTGCTGCTCATGACCGTGCCTTTGGGGTGTGGCGCAGGGGCCGTTGATGCCAGCGTCAACCACTTTGTGGCCAAGCACTACAGCGCACGCCACATGAACTGGTTGCATGGAAGCTGGGGCATTGGCGCGAGCACTGGGCCAGTGGTCATGGGGGCGGTGATGTTGAAAACCGGACAATGGTCATCCGGTGTGCTGTCTCTAGGCTTGATCCAGTTGTTGATCACCGCTTTGCTCTGGTTTTATTTGGCGCTGTGGCAACAACCCATCCCGAAACCAAAAATTGATCAACAAGCACTGCAGCCCACACCCCACCCGTCACCGCTGAGCATCCCCGCCCGAGCTGCTTGGCTGGCACCCTTGTGCTTTCTGCTTTATGTGGGGGCCGAAGCAGGCGCTGGGCTCTGGGCAGTTAGCATTTTGGTGCAAGAGCGTGGATTGAGCTTGGTTCAAGCTGGTATGGGTTTGTCCTTGTACTTTGGCGCCATCACTTTGGGACGTTTTGGTGTGGGACTGTTTGCACACCGTATGCACAACCGACAATGGGTGAAAGTGGGACTGGGCTTGGCGCTGATGGGTGCCACGGTGTTTGCACTGCCCCTGCCCAGCTTCGTGGGATTGATGGGGCTTGCGCTCATGGGACTGGGTTGCGCCCCGATCTTTCCATCGATGATGCACGAAACCACCGAGAGGTTTCCAGCTGAAATGGCGCGAACATTGGTGAGTCGACAGATGGTTTTTTCGTATGCGGGTGGTTCTTTGCTGCCAGCGGGCCTGGGGGTTCTGGCAAGTTGGGCAGGGTTGTCCTGGGTCATGCCAGGGGTGATACTGCTCTTGCTTGGTTTGTGGCTGACGACCCAGCGACTGGACCTCATCACCTGAACCCGCGCAACGACCAAAGCCGTCAACACCCTGGATTGTTAAACTCGGAATCATGACCACATCCGCCCACCCCATCCGCAGCCAATACGAAGACTTCATGCGCCATGTTTATACGACGGGTGTGGAAAAGGGTGATCGCACCGGCACCGGCACGCGCAGCGTGTTTGGCCACCAGATGCGGTTTGACCTGAACGAGGGCTTTCCGCTGGTGACCACCAAAAAGGTGTTTTTGCGGGCCATCATTGTGGAGTTGCTGTGGTTTTTGCGCGGCGACAGCAATGTGAAGTGGCTGCAAGAGCGCGGCTGCACCATTTGGGATGAATGGGCTCGCGAAGACGGCTCGCTCGGCCCCGTTTATGGTGTGCAGTGGCGCAGCTGGCCCACCCCGGGTGGCGGCCACATTGACCAGATGCAGCAGGTCATGGACACGCTGAAAAACAACCCAGATTCACGTCGCATCATCGTGAGCGCATGGAACGTGGCCGAACTCGACCAAATGGCGCTGATGCCTTGCCATGCGTTCTTCCAGTTTTATGTGGCCCCGCCGCAAAAGGCGGGCGACAAGCCGCGCCTGAGCTGCCAGCTGTACCAACGCAGCGCCGACATCTTTTTGGGTGTGCCCTTCAACATTGCCAGCTATGCTTTGTTGACCCACATGGTGGCGCAGCAATGCGACATGGATGTGGGCGACTTCATCTGGACCGGGGGCGATTGCCACATTTACAGCAACCACCATGAGCAGGTGGAACTGCAGCTGAGCCGTGCGCCCATGGCCTACCCCACGCTCGACATCAAACGCAAGCCCGCGTCGATCTTCGATTACGAATTTGAAGACTTCGAGGTCTTGGGCTACGAATGCCACCCTGCCATCAAAGCGCCCGTCGCTGTCTAAGGCAGGGATAGATGAAGCTGCACCTGATTTATGCCCGCGCCCGCAATGGCGTGATCGGCAAAGACAACCAGATGCCTTGGCATCTGCCCGAAGACCTGGCGCACTTCAAGCGTGTGACGCTGGGCCAGCCGGTCATCATGGGCCGCAAGACGTGGGACTCGCTGCCGGTGCGCTTTCGTCCCTTGCCCGGTCGCGTCAACATCGTCATCACCCGACAAACCGACTGGCATGCCGATGGTGCTCTGCGTGCGGCTTCTATTGAAGACGCCATGCGTTTATGCGGCGATGCGCCGGATGCGTGGATCATGGGCGGCGCCGAGATTTATCGCCAAGCCGAGCCGCTGGCCAGCACGGCCGTGGTCACCGAAATAGATGCTGACTATGAAGGAGATGCCTTCGCGCCAAAGTTGTCGTCTGTATGGCGTGAAGTGCAGCGTGAAGCCCATGTGGCAGCCAATGGCTTGCGATTTAGCTTCGTCACCTACCAAAACCAATCCACTCCCAAACCATGAAAATTGCCACCTGGAATGTGAACTCTTTGTCGGTGCGATTGCCACAAGTTTTGGACTGGTTGGCGGCGCAGAAAAACTCCGGTGGCATCGATGTGCTGGCCTTGCAAGAGCTCAAGCTCACCGATGACAAATTCCCCATAGCGGCTTTGCACGAGGCAGGCTACCAAGCCCATTGGTTCGGTCAAAAAACCTACAACGGTGTGGCGCTGATCTCCCCTGCCATAGGCACCGAGGTGGTCAAAAACATCCCTGGATTTGAAGACGACATGTCGCGTGTCATTGCCGCCACCTACCCCGATGGCACAGGAGGCGCGGTGCGGGTGATTGGTGCTTATTTCCCCAATGGCCAAGCGCCTGACAGCGACAAGTTTGTCTACAAAATGCGCTGGCTGGATGCGCTGCGCGAGTGGGTGGGCAACGAGATGCAAAAACACCCAAATCTGGTGCTGCTGGGCGACTACAACATCACCTTTGACGAACTGGACATGTGGGACCCGGTATCTTTGGCAGGCACCATCCACTGCACCGACGCGGAACGTGAGAAGCTGCAAGCCCTGATCGGCCTGGGCCTGACCGACAGCTTCCGACTGTTTGAGCAACCCGAAAAAAGTTACAGCTGGTGGGATTACCGCGAATTTGCCTTCCGCCGCAACCGGGGCTTGCGCATCGACCACATCTTGATTTCGCAAGCACTGAAGGCCCGCGCCAGTGCCTGCATGATTGATCGCGCCCCTCGCAAAAATGAGCGCCCCAGCGACCACGCGCCCGTGGTGCTGACGCTGGCCTGATTCAAGCCGCTTGTGGCATCAAGAACTCGCGGCTGATGCGCACACCCAGCACATTCACCCGCTCCAAAAACTGCGTCAGGTAAGCGTGCAGGCCGGTGGCCAGGATCTCGTCGATGCGGCCAAAAGCCAGCTCTGAGCGCAGACGACCCGCTTGGCGCAAAGTGTCGCTGCCCGCATCGTGCGAGACCAGTTTGAGGTTGGCCACCACCTCGTTGAGGCTGGCATGCAAAGAGCGCGGCATGTCCGGACGCAGGATCAGCAACTCCGCCACACGCTCAGGGCGAATCACGTCGCGGTAGACCTTGCGGTAGACCTCAAAGCCGCTCACGCTGCGCAAGATCGCGCTCCAGTGGTAGAAGTCGTACTCTTGCACCGCTTCGGCAATTTCGGCAGATGAGCCGCCTTGCCTTTGTGCAGCACCGAAGTTCGGCGCACCAAAAAAATCGTTTTGCATGGCATGGAACTTCACATCCACCAAACGCGCGGTGTTGTCGGCCCGCTCCAAAAACGTGCCCATGCGCATGAAGTACAGAGATTCGTCCATCAGCATGGTGCCCACCGTCACACCGCGTGACAGGTGCGAGCGGAACTTGACCCATTCAAAAAACTGACCCGGATCACGCTCAAACTCGCCGCTTTTGAGCATGCGGTTGACTTCGAGCCAGGTCTGGTTTTGGGTTTCCCACACCTCGGTGGTCAGGGTGCCGCGCACGGCGCGGGCGTTTTCTCGGGCCGCTCGCAGGCACGACAAGATCGATGAAGGGTTGTTTTCGTTTTTGACCATGAAGGCCATCACATCGCAGGGCGTGATGGTTTTGTACTGCGAAAGGTACGAAGGCAACAACTCGCTGATGGACAAAATGCCCTCCCAGCCCGCCTCTACGGCGGCGGCCGATTGCGGCAGCAAGGAGGTTTCATAGCTCACATTGAGCATGCGGGCGGTGTTCTCGGCCCGCTCCATGTAGCGGGACATCCAAAAGAGGTGATCGGCGGTGCGGCTCAGCATATTTTTCCTTGGTGTGTCATGCCCGACTTGATCGGGCATCCATAGTTCCTCAGTTCATGACCGAGGTTGACAGGTGTGAAATCAGTCTTGCAAGATCCAGGTGTCTTTGGTGCCGCCGCCCTGAGACGAGTTCACCACCAAAGACCCCTCTTTCAAAGCCACGCGGGTCAAGCCGCCGGGCACCATCTGCACCGTGCGGCCAGAGAGCACAAAGGGGCGCAGGTCGATGTGGCGCGGCGCAATTCCGCTGTCCACAAAGGTGGGACAGCTGGACAAACTCAAGGTGGGCTGGGCGATGTAGCCCTCGGGGTTGGCCAGCAGTGCGCCACGGAATCGTTCGATCTCTTCCTTGGTCGAGGCCGGACCGACCAGCATGCCGTAGCCGCCTGCGCCGTGCACTTCCTTGACCACGAGGTCTTTCAGGTTGGCCAAGGTGTACTGCAGGTCATCGGGTTTGCGGCACTGGAAAGTTGGGACATTTTTGAGGATCGGCTCCTCGCCCAAGTAAAACTTAATCATGTCGGGCACATAGGGATAGATCGACTTGTCGTCGGCCACGCCCGTGCCCACGGCGTTGCAGATCGCCACATGACCGGCTTTGTAGGCCTCCATCAGGCCAGCGCATCCCAACGTTGAGGTGGCGCGAAACACCTTGGGATCCAAAAAGTCGTCGTCTACACGTCGGTAGATCACATCCACGCGCTTGGGTCCGCGTGTGGTTCGCATGTAGACAAATTGGTCTTTGACAAACAGGTCTTGCCCCTCGACCAACTCCACACCCATTTGCTGCGCCAAAAAGGCGTGCTCGAAATAAGCGCTGTTGTACATGCCGGGCGTGAGCACCACCACGGTGGGCTCGGCTGTGGTGGCGGGGCTGCTGGCCCGCAGGGTCTCCAGCAACAAATCGGGGTAATGCGCGACCGGGGCCACACGGTGCTGGCTGAAC
>JANQXJ010000255.1 GCA_030729445.1 Limnohabitans sp.
GCGGTGTTGGACATTTCCACGGTACCGTCTTTGGTGGCATCGATGGTGCCGAATGCGGGCACCAATTCACCGGCCGCATGGGTCGTGATTACGAATTTGCCGCCGGTCATTTCATTGACCTTGGCTGCGAACACATCGTTCACACCAAACAAAGTGTCCAGCGCCTTGGGGAAGCTGGATGTCAGACGCCAGCGCAAGGCGGCTTGAGCGTGAACGGCAGGTGCAGCACCCGCAGCCAAAATACCGGCAATGCCAGCGTTTTTAATGACGGAACGACGATCCATAAGAGGACTCCTGTTGAAAGATTAAAAACATGCCCAGGTTACCTGGGCACTGACCCACAAGTCGAACCGTATTGTAGGAAGCTGCAGAACCCTTAAAGACAGGGGTTTACCCTTTTATTGGGGATAGAAATTCAACAAAGTTGAGCCAACAACAAAATATGAAAGTTTTTCACTACCTGTTGAATTGAATTCAATCGGGCCAGCGCTGACGGATAGACGCCTCTATACCCGCCGCATCCAAGCCTTGCAAAGCCAAGAGCTTGGCCGGATCGCCGTGTTCGATGAAAGTATCGGGCAAGCCCAGATGCAGCACCGAGCGCTGCAGGTTCAGCTGCTGCAAAGCTTCGCCCACGGCGCTGCCCGCACCGCCCATGATGCAGCCCTCTTCCACCGTGACCAAACGCTCGTGGCTTTGGGCGATCTGCGCCAACAACTCCACATCGAGGGGCTTGACCCAACGCATGTTGACCACCGTGGCGTTGAGCTTTTCTGCCGCCTGCAGGGCCGGGGCTAACAAGGTGCCAAAAGCCAAGATCGCCAATTTTTCGCCTTGGCGACGCACTTCGCCCTTGCCAAAAGGCAAGGCGTCCAGATCGCGCCCGGGATCGGTGCCCACGCCTGCACCACGCGGGTAACGCACGGCCACCGGGTGATTTTGGGCGTAAGCGGTGCTCAGCAGTTGGCGGCATTCGCGCTCATCGGCTGGGCAAGCCAAGCTCATGTTGGGGATGCAGCGGATGTAGGCGATGTCGTAAGCCCCTGCGTGGGTAGCCCCGTCGGCCCCCACCAAACCCGCGCGGTCCAAGGCAAAGACGACGGGCAGGTTTTGCAAGGCCACATCGTGGATCAGCTGGTCATAGCCGCGCTGCAAGAAGGTGGAATAAATGGCCACCACGGGCTTGAGGCCTTCGCAGGCCATGCCTGCGGCAAAGGTCACGGCGTGCTGCTCGGCAATGCCCACGTCGTAATAGCGCTTGGGAAAGCGCTGGTGGAAAGCCACCATGCCCGAGCCCTCGCGCATGGCGGGGGTGATGCCGACCAGGCGCATGTCTTTCTCGGCCATGTCGCACAGCCACTGGCCAAACACCTGGGTAAAAGTGGTTTTGGCGGGTGTGGCCGAAGGCACCAGGCCCACACTGGGGTCGAACTTGCCGGGGCCGTGGTAGGCCACCGGGTCGGCTTCGGCCTTTTCATAGCCTTGGCCTTTTTTGGTGACCACATGCAAGAACTGAGGGCCGTCCAGGTTTTTGATGTTCTCCAGCGTCGGGATCAGCGACTCGAGGTCGTGACCGTCGATCGGGCCAATGTAGTTGAAGCCGAATTTCTCGAACAGCGTGGCGGGCACCACCATGCCTTTGGCGGTTTCTTCCAAGCGCTTGGCCAGCTCGAAAAGGGGCGGTGCGTTTTTGAGCACATTCTTGGCCCCGGCCTTGGCGGCCGAGTAAAAACGCCCGCTCATGAGCTGGGCGAGGTAACGGTTGAGTGCCCCCACAGGTGGGCTGATCGACATGTCGTTGTCGTTCAGGATCACCAGCAGCTTGCACTCTTCCACGCCCGCGTTGTTCAGCGCTTCAAAAGCCATGCCCGCCGTCATGGCGCCATCGCCGATCACCGCGATCGAATGGCGCGACTCGCCTTTTTGGCGGGCCGCCACGGCCATGCCCAAGGCCGCTGAAATGCTGGTGGACGAGTGCGCGGTGCCAAAGGTGTCGTACTCACTTTCGTCACGGCGCGGAAAACCAGACAAACCACCAAATTGGCGAAGTGTGGGCATGCGGTCGCGCCGGCCCGTGAGAATTTTGTGGGGGTAAGTCTGGTGGCCCACGTCCCAAACGATGCGGTCTTCCGGTGTGTTGAAGACGTAGTGCAAGGCCACCGTGAGTTCCACCGTGCCCAAATTGGAGCTCAGGTGCCCGCCGGTTTTAGAGACGTTGTCGAGCACACAGTGGCGCAATTCGTCGGCCAACTGGGGCAAGTCGGTGCGCTGCAAGCGTCGCAGATCGGCCGGGGAATCGATGTTCTTGAGCAAATCGGTCATGTCAGTTGTTTCTTTCTACCACCATGGCGGTCAGACCACGCAGCGCGGCCAAACGGTCCTCGGGCAATCCGGTGTCGGCCAAGGCCTGCATCGCTTGCGCGGCCAGCGCATCGGCATAAGCTTTGGCTGCGTCCAGCCCCATCAAGGCCACATAAGTGGGCTTGTCGGCGGCTTCATCTTTGCCTGCAGTCTTGCCCAGCGTGGCCGAATCGGCCGTCACATCCAGGACATCGTCCACCACCTGGAAGGCCAGGCCCAAAGCCTCTCCAAAGCGCTGAAGCGCCGCTTGAACGGGGGCAGACACACCTGGCACGCAGGCCGAGCCCATCTGCACGCTGCACAGCAGCAGCGCCCCGGTTTTGAGCCGGTGCATTTGGCGCAGCTGGTCTTCACTCAGGCGTTGGCCCACACTGGCCAAATCAATCGCCTGGCCTCCGGCCATACCTTGGTAACCCGAAGCCCGCGCCAGCAAACCCACACAAGCAGCTTGCACCGCCGCAGGCACGCTGCCATCCGGCGGCGTCAAATATTCAAAAGCCAAGGTTTGCAAGGCGTCACCCGCCAGCAGGGCTTGGGCTTCGCCAAACTGCACATGCACCGTGGGTTTGCCGCGCCTGAGCACGTCGTTGTCCATGCAAGGCATGTCGTCGTGCACCAAGGAGTAAGCATGGATCAACTCAATGGCGCACGCAGCGTTGAGTGCGGCTGAACTGCTGGCCTCAGAGCCTACGGCCTCAGCGGTGGCCAGCACCAGCAAGGGGCGCAGACGCTTGCCGCCGTCCAGCACGGCGTAGCGCATGGCCTGGCCCAAGGCGGCGGGTGATTCGCCCGCAATGCCAGCCGATAAAGCCTGCTCCACCCGGTCCAGATGCGGCTGCATCCAAGTTTTTAAATCCACACTCATGCACCGCTCCAGGGTTTGAGTTGCCCGCCGTCCAGCACCTGGATCTGGTCTTCCACCGCCTTGAGCTTGTCGCGGCAAAACGCCAGCAAAACGGCGCCACGCTGGTAGCCCGTCAGGAGCTGATCCAAAGGCATCTGGCCCGATTCGAGCTGACCCACCAAGGACTCCAGCTCCGCCAAAGCCGCTTCGTACGTGGCGGGCAGCGGGGCTGCTGGTGCGTCAGCGGGGTCGGTAGGGGCGGCCTTGGACATGCGGTATTCCGGAAGAAAAAACCCGATTTTAGGCCTTAAGCCTCGATGCAGCTGACAGTTGCACCTGTCAAGTCCATCAGACGAACACCGAAGAAGCTGCGGACAAAGCTGCCAGCGACAGCCCCGAATTTTTCACAACACATGGTGTCTTGCCATTCAGTGCCCCTGCGGGGTTAGAATTACGTTTCATCGGCAGGTTTACCCTGTCATTTTTTTGCGCAGTATTCTTTGAATGCAGCGCTTTGTCCCTGCCCCTTCATAGGGGGAGTCTCTAGGTCAGGTCATCCATGTCTGATTTAAGTCTTCAACTGCAGCAGGCCGCAAGCCAACTACCAGTTTCCACTTATTTCGATGATGCGCTGTTTCAGCGCGAATTGAACACGCTCTTCCGCCAAGGCCCCCGTTATGTGGGCCACCAGCTGGCCGTGCCCCATCCGGGCGACTATTACGCCCTGCCCCACGAGGCCCAAGGCCGCGCCTTGGTGCGCAATGCCCAAGGCGGTGTCGAGCTCGTCTCCAATGTCTGCCGCCACCGGCAGGCCGTGATGCTGAACGGCCGGGGCAACCTGCAAACCCAACAAAAGGGCAGCGCAGGTGGCAACATCGTTTGCCCGCTGCACCGCTGGACCTATTCGCCCAGCGGCCAGCTGCTGGGCGCACCTCACTTTACGCACGACCCTTGCCTGAACCTGAACAACTACAAGTTGCAGGAATGGAATGGCCTTTTGTTCGAGGACAACGGCCGTGACATCGCCGCCGATCTGGCGGGCATGGGGCCACGCTCACAACTGAGTTTTGATGGCTACGCGCTCGACCGCGTCGAGCTGCACGAGTGCAACTACAACTGGAAGACCTTCATCGAGGTCTATCTGGAGGACTACCACGTCGGCCCCTTCCACCCGGGCTTGGGCCAGTTCGTCACCTGCGACGACCTGAATTGGGAGTTCAAAGAACATTACTCGGTGCAGACCGTGGGTGTGTCGGGCGGCTTTGGCAAGCCTGGCTCCGACACCTACAAAAAGTGGCACGAGGTGCTGCTCAAGTACCGTAATGGCCAACTGCCCGAGCGCGGTGCGATCTGGCTGACGTACTACCCCCACATCATGGTCGAGTGGTACCCCCATGTGCTCACGGTGTCGACACTCCACCCCATCAGCCCGAACAAGACGCTGAACATGGTGGAGTTTTACTACCCCGAAGAGATCGTCGCCTTTGAGCGCGAATTCGTCGAAGCCCAGCAAGCGGCCTACATGGAGACTTGCATCGAGGACGACGAGATTGCCGAGCGCATGGATGCAGGCCGCAAGGCCCTGCTCGCTCGCGGCGACAACGAAGTCGGACCTTACCAAAGCCCCATGGAAGACGGCATGCAGCACTTCCACGAGTGGTACCGCCAGCAAATGAAAAGCCTCTGAAGCCTGCCCGGATGCAAGCCTCCTGGATGATTCTGGCGTCGCTGTTTTTCGCGACGATGAGCGTTTGCATCAAATATGCCTCCGAGTACTTTCACACTTTTGAGTTGGTGTTCTACCGAGGCGTGGTCGGCATTGTGTTGATGGCGGCCATTTGCCGCAGCCAACAGGTGGCTTGGCGCACACCCATCCCACTCATGCATGTCTGGCGCTCGGTCATCGGTGTGTCCTCGCTCACCGCTTGGTTTTACGCCATTGCCCATTTGCCCTTGGCCACGGCCATGACACTCAATTACATGAGCGGTGTCTGGGTCGCCGCCTTTTTGGTGGGCGGCACCTTGGTCATGGGACGGGTGCAAGACATGGCCCGACAAGGCCCAGTGGTGCTGACGGTGATCGCGGGATTTGCAGGGGTGGTCATGATCTTGCGGCCCACCATCGAACAAAACCAGCTGTTCGCGGGTGTCATCGGATTGCTCTCAGGTATGGGCGCTGCGCTGGCCTATATCCAAGTGGCGGCGCTGGGCCGCATGGGAGAGCCCGAGGCACGCACGGTGCTGTATTTTTCCATCGGGACCACCCTCACTGGGGCCGTGGCAATGCTGTTTGTTGGGCCCAGCGCGTGGGTCTGGCCACAGGCCTGGTGGTTGCTTCCCATTGGTTTGCTCGCCGCTCTGGGCCAGCTCAGCATGACCAAAGCCTACAGCAGCGGCGCCACCCTGGTGGTGGCCAATTTGCAATACTCGGGTATCGTCTTTGCTGCCTTGTACGGTTTGTTTTTATTTGGCGACCAAATTCCCCTGATCGGTTGGGCGGGCATGGCCTTGATCATCGCCAGCGGCATCGCCTCCACCATCTTGCGCAACCGAGCCCTGCCCCGCGCCCCCGCCGAAGACCATTGAACGGAGACCTTTGCCATGTACCCCTTGCTCATCACCGCCGCCCAATTGCAAGCATTGCAGACCCAGGGCACGCCCTGCGCCGTGCTGGACTGCAGCTTTGACCTGATGAAACCCGAAATGGCCGATGGCTTTTTTGCCAGCGAACGCATCGCAGGCGCCCTGCCCGCCCATTTGGACAAGGACCTGAGCACGCACCAGCCGGGACAGGCTGTGAACGGCGGACGTCACCCCTTGCCACAACGCGAGCGCGTGGCGCAGTGGCTGGGCAGCCTGGGCATTCACAACGGCATGCAGATCGTGGTGTACGACCGCAACAAAAGCCAATACTGCGGGCGCTTGTGGTGGATGCTCAAGTGGCTGGGGCACGAGGCCGTGGCCGTGCTGGACGGTGGTTTGCAAGCCTGGAAAGACGCAGGCGGCGGCTTGGACGCGGGGCCTGCCTTGCCAACCGCGCCTGCCCGTTTTGAGCTGAAAACGCCGCTGCGCCAACTGGTGCTGACCGATGCCGTTTCGGCCGCCTTGGGCCAACCCACTCAAACCGTGGTCGATGCACGCGCCGGAGCCCGTTACCGGGGCGAGGTGGAGCCCCTTGACCCAGTGGCTGGCCACATTCCGGGCGCATTGAACCGCCCTTTCACCGAGAACTTCACCGAAGACGGCCGATTCAAAAGCCCCGAGCAGCTGAAGTCGGAATGGGCCCAGGTGCTGGCCGGCCGCCCTGCCAGCAGCGTGGTGCACCACTGCGGCAGCGGCGTGACCGCTGTGCCCAATGTGATCGCGATGGAATTGGCCGGTTTCGGGCCCACGGCACTTTATGCCGGCAGCTGGAGCGAGTGGTGCCGCACGCCCGGGCTGCCCTGCGCCCAAGGCTAAAACATTCAAGTCAGTGCTGGTGCCCACCCAGCGCACTGACCAACACCACCATGCCGATGCCCACGCTCAGCCACAAAATCTGGGCTGCGGTTTCTCGCGCTGACAGACGCTTTTGCAATTGGGGGATCAGGTCGGCCAAGGCCACATACACAAAGCTGCTGCTGGCCACGACCAAGAAATACGGCAGCCAGTCGTGCAGGGCGTCAACCAGCACATAACCCACCGCGCCGCCCAAAGCGGTGATGGCCCCGGCCATGGACACCTTGAGGATGGCCGCTTGGCGGCTGCTGCTGCCTTGGCGGAGCACCGCCAGATCGCCCATGTGGTGGGGGATTTCGTGGGCCAGCACGGCCAACGCGGCAATCACACCCAAGCGCATGTCGGCGATGAAGGCCGAAGCGATCAGGATGCCGTCGCCAAAACAATGCACGCTGTCCCCAGCCAACACGGCCCACTGTCCGCGGGTCGGCTCTTCGTTGGCATGGGTGCTGTGCACATGGTCATGGCCCTTGTCGTGCAAATGCCCATGGCCGTGCGCGTGCGCGTGCCCGTGTCCGTGTCCGTGTCCGTGCCCATGTTCATGCCCGTGGTGCCAGAGCTCGGCCTTGTCGAGCAAAAAGAAAAACAGTAAACCCACCAGCAAAGTCAGGAACAACTCGTGCGCCCCGGCCTCACTCTCAAAGGCCTCGGGCAAAAGGTGCAAAAACGAGGTCGCCATCAAGGCCCCGGCCGCCAGGCTCAGCATGTGCTGGGTATAGCGGCTCAAGATGCCAAAACTCAGCCAAGCCGCTACCCAGACGCTGCCAATGCCCGCCACCAAAGTGCCCACCAAAATCGCCAATAAAGTCATCATGTTTCCCGGGGCGCTTGGCACCCCATCAAAAACCGCCCCGAAGGGCGGTTTCTGCGTTCAAAAATCAGGCCACGCCGTTGCGTTTGAGCCAAGCCAGCAAACGCTGCCAGCCGTCTTCAGCGGGTCCCTTGCGGTAGCTGCCCCGGTAGTCGGCATGAAAAGCGTGAGGCGCCTCAGGATAAACCACAAACTCGCTAGATTTGGCCGCTGCGGGCCCTTGGGCCAATGCAACTTTCATCTTATCAACCGTGTCAAGGGGGATGCCTGTGTCGGCCGCACCGTACAAACCCAGCACCGGCGCCTTGAGTTGACCCACTAAAGCCAAGGGGTGCGCGGGTGTTTGCGTTGTGGCATTGCCCACCAACCGACCATACCAAGCCACACCCGCCTTGAGTTTGGGCTGGTGCGTCGCGTACAGCCAGGTGATGCGACCGCCCCAGCAAAAACCGGTGATGGCCAGTTTGTCGGTGTTGCCACCGTTGGCCGCCGCCCAGGCGACGGTTGCATCCAAATCACCCATGACCTGGGCGTCGGGCACTTTCGAGATGATCTCGGCTTGCAGCTTGGCGATTTCGCCGTATTCATTGGGGTCACCCTGACGCACAAAGAGCTCGGGGGCAATCGCCATGTACCCGGCTTGCGCCAAACGGCGTGTGACGTCAGCGATGTATTCGTGCACACCAAAAATTTCAGAAATAACCAACACCACTGGCAAGCCCGTCTTTCCAGCTGGTGCGCTACGGTAGGCAGGCATCTTGAACCCGTTCACATCAATGGTGACTTCACCCGAAACCAGGCCTGCAGAAGGGGTTTTGATGGCCGTTTGCGCCATGATCGGGACGGCAGCGGCGGCATAGCCCACACCCAAAGCCGCTTTCAAAGCGGTACGGCGTGTGGCCACGGCGTCGCCTACGCGACCGCCCAGCAGAGCTTGTGTATCTTCAATCAGGTCATGGTTCAAGGGATATCTCCTCGGTCGTGTTTCAAAAGGGGCTTCATCTTGGCACAGTCACCTCAGGCTTGCACAGGGACAGCGATTTAAACTGCTGCCATGTCGGAGTTTGCCCTGCCTGTCTTGTATTCGTTTCGCCGTTGCCCCTATGCGATGCGGGCCCGGCTGGCCCTGCACGTTTGTGGCGCGTCTTACGAGCACCGCGAAGTGGTTTTAAAAAACAAGCCAGCCCACATGTTGGCGCTTTCCCCCAAAGGCACGGTGCCTGTTTTGTGGCTGCGCAGCGCGGCAGGCGATCAGGTGCTGGAGCAAAGTGTGGACATCATGCTGTGGGCACTGCGGCTAAACGATCCGCTGGGCTGGCTGCCCCGCACAGACGCCGACATGGCTGAGGCATTGGATTTGATCGCGCACAACGATGGCCCCTTCAAACAGCAACTGGACCGCTACAAATACCCCAACCGATCGGGCTTGGCGAGCGGCGCAGCCGACCGCGACGAGGCGGCGTTTTGGCTGCACACCCTGGATGCGCGGCTTCGCGCACAGCCTTTTTTGGCGGGCGAGCAGTTCGGCTTGGCCGACGCCGCACTGGCTCCCTTTGTGCGCCAATACGCCCACACCGACCCGGCCTGGTTTGCGGCGCAGCCTTGGGGCCGTTTGGCCGCATGGCTTGGCGTGTTCGAGGGCTCTGCACTGTTTCAGGCCATCATGCAAAAGCACACGCCTTGGCAGCCCGCTTGACGCTCAGTGCGCCTGCTCCCAATTCGGCCCAAACCCTACTTCTGCCAAGAGCGGCACCTTCAAATCGGCCACAGCCGCCATGATGCGCGGCACCTCGGTGCGCACCCACTCGACTTCTGATTCAGGCACCTCAAACACCAATTCGTCGTGCACCTGCATGATGACCTTGCTGGCCTTGCCTTGTTCGTCGAGTGCCTTTTGCACCGCAACCATGCTCAGCTTGATCAAATCCGCCGCTGTGCCCTGCATGGGCGCGTTGATGGCGGCACGCTCGGCCCCGGCGCGGCGCGGGCCGTTGGGGCTGCTGATCTCGGGCAACATCAGGCGGCGGCCAAACACGGTCTCGACATAGCCCAGCGCCTTGGCCTGTTCGCGGGTGGCGTCCATGTAGTGTTTGACGCCCGCAAAACGCTCGAAGTAACGGGTGATGTAGTTCTTGGCCGCCGTGTTGTCGATGCCCAGCGCCTTGGCCAGACCAAAGGCGCTCATGCCATAGATCAAACCGAAGTTGATGGTCTTGGCGTAGCGACGCTGCTCGCTGCTCACCGTATCGGGCGTCGCGCCAAACACCTCGGCCGCCGTGGCCTTGTGCACGTCCAGCCCTTCGTGGAAGGCCTTGAGCAAAGCCGCGTCGTCGCTCAAGTGCGCCATGATGCGCAGCTCGATTTGGCTGTAGTCGGCACTCGCAATCACGCAACCTGCGGGGGCCACAAAGGCCTCGCGCACCTTGCGCCCTTCGGCGGTGCGCACCGGAATGTTTTGCAGATTGGGTTCGTTGCTGGACAGGCGTCCTGTCACGGCCACCGCTTGCGCGTAATGCGTGTGCACACGGCCCGTGCGCGGCAAAGCCAGCTGCGCCAGCTTGTCGGTGTAAGTGCCTTTGAGCTTGGCCAGACTGCGATGCTCCAGGATGCGAGCGGGCAGCGGGTAATCCTCGGCCAATTTCTCCAACACCTCTTCGTCGGTGCTGCGCGCGCCGGTGGCGGTTTTTTTGATCACGGGCAAGCCCAGCTTGTCAAAAAAGATCTCGCCCAGCTGCTTGGGGCTGGCCAGGTTGAAAGGCTGGCCCGCGATCTCGTAGGCCTCGGTTTCGAGCTGCACAATGCGCTCGCCCAGCGCCTGGCTTTGCGCGGCCAGCGTGGGAGCATCGATCAGCACCCCATTGCGCTCGATGCGGTACAGTGCTTCGCTGGTGGCGATCTCAAGTTCATACACATATTTGAGCCCCGCATGCGCCTCGATCTGAGGCCACAGTGCCAGGTGCACGTCCAAACACTGGTCCGAGTCTTCACACGAATAATGCGCGGCCTTGTCCACGTCCACCTGCGCAAACGGGATCTGGTGCGCACCTTTGCCGCAAAGGTCTTCGTAAGTCACGCCCCGGCGGCCCACATGGCGCTCGGCCAAGCTTGAGAGGCCATGCGGCTTGTGCACTTCGAGCACGTAGCTCTCGAGCATGGTGTCATGGGCGTAGCCCTGCACCTCGATGCCGTGGTTGGCGAACACATGGCGGTCGTATTTGATGTTCTGACCCAATTTCAGGCGGGCTGGGTTTTCCAGCCAGGGCTTGAGCTTGGCCAGCACCTCGGCCAAGGGCAACTGCTCTGGCGCACCGGGGCCGTTGTGGGCCAGCGGGATGTAAACCGCCTCGCCGGGCGTGACACTCAGCGAGATGCCCACGATCTCGGCACGCATGGCGTCCAGCGACGTGGTTTCGGTGTCGATGGCAGTCAAGGGTGATTGCTCGATGCGAGCCAACCACTGATCGAACGCCGCCCAGTCCAGCACCGTGTCGTATTTCAACTCGCCTTGCACGGCGCTGGCGGCACTGTCCAACTCAGGCCATGCCGCAGGTTCGTCGGCCGAAGCCTCGCCAAACAGGTCACCCATGCCCGTGTCTTTGGGCTTGGCGGTTTTGGCTTTGGGCGTGGGCGCTGGCACGGCCCCACCCAGCGACTGCACCAGCCCCTTGAAGCCATAGGTCTGGTAGAAATTGAGCAGCTTGTCTTTGTCCGGCTCGTGCAGGTGCAAGCTGGCGAGCGACGGCAAATCGGGCACCCAGCCGTTCAGGTCGCAATCGGTTTTCATGGTCACCAGGGCACGGCCTTTGGGCAGCCAGTCCACCGCCTGGCGCAGGTTCTCGCCCGCCACACCTTTGATGTCGTGGGCGTTTTCCATGAGCTTGTCGAGCGAGCCGTATTCCATCAGCCACTTGGCCGCCGTTTTGGGGCCGACCTTGGCCACGCCCGGCACGTTGTCCACCGTGTCGCCCACCAGGGTTTGGTAGTCAATCATCAGCGAGGGCGGCACGCCAAACTCGGCGGTCACGCCCGCCACATCGCGCACCTTGCCGTTCATGGTGTCGATGATGGTGATGTGCTCGTTCACCAACTGACTCAAATCCTTGTCGCCGCTCGACACCGTGACCTGAATGCCTTGCTGCGCGGCCACATGGGCCAGCGTGGCGATCACGTCGTCGGCTTCCACACCCGGCACGTCCAGCACCGTCCAGCCCATCAGGCGCACCAGCTCGTGGATCGGCTCGATTTGACTGCGCAAATCGTCGGGCATGGGGCTGCGGTTGGCTTTGTATTCGGGGTACAGCTCGTCGCGGAAAGTGGGGCCTTTGGCGTCGAACACGCAGGCGGCATAAACGGCGGGCACATCTTTGCGCAGCCGCTCCATCATGTTGATCATGCCGCGAATGGCCCCGGTGGCGGCACTTATCGGGTCGCCCGGCACGGCCCGCAGATCGGGCATGGCGTGGAAGGCGCGGTAGAGGTAGCTGGAGCCGTCGACCAGCAGGAGGGTCGGTTGGGCGTTGTTGGGGAGGGTGTCGGGGGTGTTGTCGCTCATCCCCTGATTGTGTACCGGGTTGATACCCCAATGACAAAGAAGGATTGGGGGCTGGGCCTGTGTCAGGGTGATGTGACAAAGCGAAGCGCCGCTGAACCCTGACACAGGCCCCGCCCCCGATCCCCCCAACCTCGGCGCAGGCCCCACACACCATCG
>JANQXJ010000256.1 GCA_030729445.1 Limnohabitans sp.
TGCGTGTTGACCCCTGTTTCATTGTTTCAGCGCTTCATATGATGCAGCGCACTCGCCACTTCTGTGACCAGTTCGGGGCCTTTGTAAATGAGTCCTGTGTAAATCTGCACCACGTCGGCACCGGCCTCGATTTTGGAGATCGCGTCGTGCCCGCTCAGGATGCCGCCCACGCCGATGATGGGGAAGTCTTTGCCCAGTGCAGCGCGCAGCTGTCGAATCACGCGGTTGCTGCTGGCCAGCACAGGCGCGCCCGACAGGCCGCCCATTTCTTCGGCATGCGCCAAGCCGCTCACCGCGTCGCGCGCCAGCGTGGTGTTGGTGGCAATCACGCCGTCCATGCCGTGCTTTTGTAAGGTGGCGGCGATGACGCCTACTTGGGTTTCGTCCAGATCAGGGGCGATTTTCAGGAACATCGGCACGCGGCGGCCGTGTTCGGCGGCTAGTTCTTCTCGCCGTGCGACCAGCGCGCCCAGCAGGCCATCGAGCGCTTCGTCGCTTTGCAAGGCGCGCAGGTTTTTGGTGTTGGGGCTGGAGATGTTCACCGTCACATAGTCGGCATGCGGGTAAACGCCCGCTAAGGCGATGAGGTAATCGTCGGTGGCGTTTTCAATGGGGGTGGCGGCGTTTTTGCCGATGTTCAGGCCCAGCAAGCGGCCTTGCTGGCGGAATTTGGAGCGCTTGACGTTGGCGATGAAGGCGTCGAGCCCGTCGTTGTTGAAGCCCAGGCGGTTGATCAAGGCTTGCGCCTCGGGCAGGCGGAACATGCGGGGCTTGGGGTTGCCGGGCTGCGCCTTGGGCGTGACGGTGCCGACTTCGACAAAACCAAAACCCATGGCACCCAGGCCGTCGATGCAGCGGGCGTTTTTGTCGAGGCCCGCAGCCATCCCGACGCGGTTGGGGAAATGCAGACCCGCCAGCGTGATGGGTTGCGCCACAAAGGGCTGGCGGTAGAGGCGGTCGAGGGGGGTGTTCTGGGTGCGGGCCAGGCCTGAGAGGGTCAGCTCGTGGGCCTCTTCGGGGTCCATCCTGAACAAAACAGGGCGGGTCAAGCAATAAGGGATCAGGGACATTGGATAATTCCGGGCTGGTGCAGGGGAAGATGTGTGGGGATCGGTTGCTCCGATTGTCGCAAACCCCGGCCCTCCTTTTTGACTTTCCAACCGAGCCTCTCTCATGACCCAAGACGAACTCAAAACCCTGGTGGGCCAAGCCGCCCTGAAATACGTTGTCCCTGGCGAAATCGTCGGTGTGGGCACCGGCTCTACGGTGAACAAATTCATTGACGCGCTGGCCACGATGAAAGACCAGATCAAGGGCGCAGTGTCCAGCTCCGAAGCCTCTACCGTGCGCCTGAAGGCCTTGGGCATTCCGGTGTTTGACAGCAACGAGGTCGAGAGCCTGTCGGTTTACATTGACGGCGCGGACGAGATCGACCATCAAGGCCACATGGTCAAGGGCGGCGGTGCGGCGCTCACCCGCGAAAAAATTGTGGCTGCGCAAAGCAAGCAGTTTGTCTGTATTGCCGATGAGAGCAAGTTGGTGGATGCGCTGGGCGCTTTTCCTTTGCCCGTGGAAGTCATCCCCATGGCCACGGCCCGCGTGATGCGCCAGTTTGCGGCCATGGGCGGCACGGCTGCGGTGCGCCTCAAAGACGGCCAACCCTTGGTGACAGACAACGGCCAGCACATCGTCGATGTGAAGGGCCTGAAGATCACCGACCCGGTGGCGTTTGAGAACACCGTCAGCCAATGGCCTGGCGTGGTCACAGTGGGTGTGTTTGCGATGCAAAAAGCCCAGGTGTGTTTGCTGGGGACCGCTGCTGGGGTGAAGACGCTGGTTTTCTGACCCAGCGTTCGGCAGCTTCAAGCCCTGCGCAGCAGCAAGCGCAAATCAGGGCCAATGCGGTCCACCGCATGAAAGGCCAATTGCACCGAGTCGCACAGTGCCGTCAGCACCGGCAAATTGGCCATGCCCTGGCCGGGACCCAGCAGCTGGGGTGCCAGGTAAACCAGGTGTTCGTCCACCAGTCCCTCGCGGATGAAGGAGCCGTTGAGCTTGTGCCCGGCTTCAACATGCAGCTCGTTGATCTCACGCCGGGCCAGGTCGCGCAGCATGGCGGCCAGATCGACCTTGCCGCCGGGGCCAGGCATGTCGATCACGGTGACGCCGCGTGCGCTCAGCGCGGCGCGTTTTTCGGCCTGCGCTGGGTTGCTGGGGTCAACTGCCGTGTAAACCCAAATTTGCCGGGCCTGATCGCCAGCGCCTTGCGTGTTCAGCAGTTGGGCGTTCAGGGGCATGTCGAGGCGGCTGTCCACCACCACCAAGTGGGGTTGGCGGGGCACGTTCAGGCCGCGCACGTTCAGTTGCGGATCGTCTTCGAGCACGGTGC
>JANQXJ010000257.1 GCA_030729445.1 Limnohabitans sp.
CCCTGGCCCAGATCGAAGCGGCCGACTTTGAGCGCCATCCCACCGGCATCGACGAACTCGACCGCGTGCTGGGCGGCGGCATGGTCGAAGGGGGCGTGGTGCTGATCGGCGGTGACCCGGGCATTGGCAAATCCACCTTGCTGTTGCAGGCGGTGGATGCGCTGCAGCGCAGCGGCATGCCCACCCTGTACGTGACGGGCGAAGAAAGCGGTGCCCAAGTGGCCATGCGCTCACGCCGTTTGGGTCTGCCGGACTCACAAGTGCCGGTGCTGCCCGAAATTCAGCTCGAAAAAATCCTGCACACCCTGCAGTCACGCCAGCCGGGCATCGCCATCATCGACTCGATCCAGACGGTGTACTCTGACCAACTGACCAGCGCCCCCGGTTCGGTGGCGCAGGTGCGTGAATGTGCGGCGCACCTGACGCGCACCGCCAAATCGACCGGCACCACCATCGTGCTGGTTGGTCACGTCACCAAAGAGGGGGCCTTGGCGGGCCCTCGCGTGTTGGAGCACATGGTCGATACGGTGCTGTACTTTGAAGGCGACACCCATTCCAACTTCCGCCTGATCCGCGCCATCAAGAACCGCTTTGGCGCGGTGAACGAGATTGGCGTGTTTGCCATGACCGAAAAAGGCCTCAAGGGCGTGAGCAACCCCAGCGCCATCTTTTTGAGCCAACACGCCGAGCCTGTGCCGGGCAGCTGCGTGATGGTCACGCTGGAAGGCACGCGCCCGCTGCTGGTGGAGATTCAAGCCCTGGTGGACAGCGGCGGCCCATCGCCTCGCCGTTTGAGTGTGGGTTTGGACCGTGACCGCTTGGCCATGCTGTTGGCGGTGCTGCACCGCCATGCGGGCGTGGCTTGCATGGACCAGGATGTGTTTGTGAACGCGGTAGGCGGTGTGCGCATCAGCGAACCGGCAGCTGACCTGGCGGTGATGTTGGCAATCACCAGCAGCCTGCGCGGCAAAGCTTTGCCCAAAGGGTTTATCGCTTTTGGCGAGGTGGGCTTGGCTGGCGAAGTGCGTCCCGCGCCGCGCGGGCAAGACCGCCTGAAAGAAGCCGCCAAACTTGGCTTCAAGGTGGCGGTCGTGCCCAAAGCCAATGCGCCCAAAAAGAACGACAAAGCCTTTGAGGGCTTGACGATTTACCCGGTCGATCGCATCGAAGAGGCCATGCAGGTGGTGCGCGGGCTGGACTGAGCGCGGACCCCTTGGGTCCGCCGTGCGCTCAGAATCGTTCCAGCTCCGGGTGCTTGATGGCTCCGGCCCGCACCAGCATGCGGCCGTACTCGGCGCAGCGGTTGAGTGTCGGAATCACCTTGCCGGGGTTGAGCAAGCCTTGTGGGTCAAAGGCGCGTTTGACCGCGAACATTTGCTCGTTTTCTTCAGCGCTGAACTGCACACACATGCTGTTGACCTTCTCGATGCCCACACCGTGCTCGCCGGTGACGGTGCCGCCCATGGCCACGCTGGTTTCGAGGATCTCGGCTCCAAACAATTCGCAGCGGCGCAGCTGGTCGGCGTCGTTCGCGTCGAACAAAATCAGCGGGTGCAGGTTGCCGTCTCCGGCGTGGAACACGTTCAGGCAGCGCAGGGCGTACTTGGTTTCCATTTCAGAAATGGCTTGCAGGATGTCGGCCAGGCGCTTGCGCGGGATGGTCGAGTCCATGCACATGTAGTCGGGGCTGATGCGGCCCGACGCTGGAAAGGCGTTTTTGCGGCCGCTCCAGAACTTCATACGCTGGGCTTCGTCACGGCTCACGGTGATGGCGGTGGCCCCACAGCCGCGCAGCACTTCGCTCATGCGACCGATTTCTTCTTCCACCTCTTCGGGGGTGCCATCGCTCTCGCACAGCAAAATCGCCGCCGCGCTCAGGTCATAGCCCGCATGCACAAAGTCTTCCACCGCAATGGTCATGGGGCCGTCCATCATCTCCAAGCCTGCGGGGATGATGCCGGCGGCGATCACGGCTGCCACGGCATCGCCTGCTTTGCGCACATCGTCAAAGCTGGCCATGATGCAGCGGGCCAATTGGGGCTTGGGCACCAGCTTGACGGTGACTTCGGTCGTCACGGCCAGCATGCCTTCGCTGCCCACCAACACGGCCATGAGGTCATAGCCTGCCGTGTCGAGCGCATCGCTGCCAAACTCGATCGGGTCACCTTCGATGGTGAAGCCCTTCACTTTGAGCACGTTGTGCACTGTGAGGCCGTATTTGAGGCAGTGCACCCCGCCCGAGTTTTCGGCCACATTGCCGCCAATCGTGCAGGCGATTTGGCTGGAGGGGTCGGGCGCGTAATACAGGCCGTAGGGCGCAGCCGCCTCGCTGATCGCCAGGTTGCGCACGCCGCACTGCACCACCGCCGTGCGGCTCACGGGGTCCACGGTTTTGATCTGGTTGAAGCGGGCCATGGACAGCGTCACGCCCATGCGGTGCGGCATGGCGCCACCCGACAGGCCGGTGCCCGCGCCACGTGCGACCACGGGCACTTGCAGTGCGCTGCAGGTCTTGAGCACGGCTTGTACCTGCGCCTCGGTCTCAGGCAAACAGACGACCAAAGGCCGCTCGCGGTAGGCGGTCAGGCCATCGCACTCATAAGGCGTGGTGTCCTCAGGGGTGAAAAGGATGGCGTCCTTCTGCAAAACTCGGCCCAAGGCTTGAACCACCGCGCTTTGGCGCTCAGCACGTTCAAGGCTGGAGAGAAGTTCTGGATTGGCGGGGCTGTTCATGTCGGCATTCCTGTCAATAGGCTTTGACTGTAAACCGAGACAGATTTTCCGGCCATGAAGAATCTTTCATCCATCGTTGAATTGCCATCCCAACAGCACCCCCAAAGCGGGAGGGTTGTTTTACCAAACTGTGGGGTAAAGCCCGGTTGAGCAGGGGGCCTGATAAAAAATGGTTGACAAATACATTTGCACAAATATAATTAGATAGTGCAGCACACCTCCAGACTTTGTGTCGTCGTGAGTCCTGTGATCTTCTGTATGCGCCTGATGCGTTACGTTTCAGGTTTTTTGAGCCCTGTTGCCAGGTTTTAACGCCTGATCTATGTCGCAACGCAGATGGGCTGTTAGCACAATTGATTGGATAAACCATGAAGCGAATTGCTTTTCTTTTGACATCCACCGCCGCCGTTTTGGCACTGTCTGCTTGTGGCCAAAAAGAGTCCGCACCCCAAGCTGCAGTCAACAATACGCCAGCGACTGCGCAGTGCGGCAAAGTCAAAGTGGCCAACATGACATGGCAATCGGCCGAAGTGCTGGCCAATGTGGATCAAATCATCCTGAGCAAGGGTTACGGCTGTGATGTGGAGCTGGTGCCCGGCGACACCATGCCCACGCTTACCTCAATGATGGAAAAAGGCCAGCCTGATGTGGCTCCTGAAGCCTGGGTCAACGCGGTGCGCCAGCCATTGGACGCCGCCGTCAAGGAGGGTCGATTGCACTATGCCGCCCAGTCGCTGCCCGATGGCGGTGTGGAGGGCTGGTGGATTCCCAAATACCTGGCCGATGCACACCCTGAAATCAAAACCATTGAAGACGCCCTCAAACAGCCCAAATTGTTTCCTTCTGC
Source organism: Limnohabitans sp. (assembly GCA_030729445.1). Lineage (GTDB taxonomy): Bacteria > Pseudomonadota > Gammaproteobacteria > Burkholderiales > Burkholderiaceae_C > Limnohabitans_A. The sequence continues at coordinate 3,581 of JANQXJ010000257.1, forward strand.
AGAAAACAAAGGCAAGGGCGCAGTACACAACTGTCCGTCTGGCTGGAACTGTCAGTTGACAACCGGCAACGCCTTCAAAGCCTGGAATGGTGAAGCTCAAGGTTTTGTGCTGGTGGATACAGGCTCTGCGGCTGGCTTGGATGGCTCCATCGCCAAAGCGTACGAACGCAAGCAAGGCTGGCTCGGCTATTACTGGGCACCGACTTCCATTTTGGGTAAATACGAGATGGTCAAATTGGATGCGGGTGTGCCGCATGACAAAGCTGCTTGGGAGGCTTGCAACAGCAAACAAGAGTGCGCCAACCCGGTCAAGAGCGACTGGGCACGCTCCGAGGTCTACACCGTGGTCACCGATAACTTCAGGAAGAACGCGGGCGAGGCCATGGCCTACCTGGACAAGCGTGGCTGGAGCAACAACACGGTGAACGGTTTGCTGGCGTGGATGAGCGAAAAACAAGCCAACGGTAACGACGCAGCCCTGCATTTTTTGCGCACCCAACCAGAACTTTGGACAACCTGGGTCAGCGCCGATGTGGCGGCTAAAGTGAAAGCGAGCCTTTAAAAAATGGCTGACCTGAGTTGGCTCCAGCGCTTTCCGGCGTTGGGCGAAGAGACTTTGCGTGAGATTCGGCAGACGATTGACGGAACCTTTCGGAGTTTCACTCGTGAACACGGTGAAATGATGGAGCGCCTATTCGATCCGCTGCGCGACTTCTTGCTGGCCTCGGAGCATTTGTTGACCCAGTCGCCATGGCCATTGGTCATGGCGGGGATTGCCGCCGTATCGTGGTTGGCCAGTCGTTCTTGGAAAATCGTGCTGGCGGCCATGTTGGCGCTGCTGTGGGTAGGCGTGTTTGGCATGTGGCAAGACCTCATGAAAACCTTGTCCATGATTTTTGTCTGCACGGTGGTCGCCATCGTGGTGGGCGTGCCCATTGGCATCTGGATGAGCTACTCCAACCGCGTGCAAGGCACCATCAATCCTGTGCTGGACGTGATGCAAACCTTGCCAAGCTTCGTGTATCTGATCCCAGTGGTGATGCTGTTGGGCATTGGGCGAGTTCCGGGCTTGATTGCCGTGGTCATCTACGCTGTGCCGCCCGTGATTCGGTTCACCAACTTGGGTATCCGGATGGTGAGTGCTGAATTACTGGAAGCGGCCGATGCCTATGGCTCGGCACGTTGGCAAAAAATGGTGCAAGTCCAATTGCCGCTGGCGCTGCCTACCATCATGGCGGGCATCAATCAGACCATCATGCTGGCGCTTTCGATGGTGGTGGTGGCGTCAATGATCGGTGTGCAAGGATTAGGTCAACCTGTGTTGCGTGCCATCACCAACCAGTACTTTGCCATGGGCTTACTCAATGGCCTGGCCATTGTGGTGATCGCCATCTTGTTCGACCGCTTGTCGCAGGCGTATGGCCAGCGCTTGCAAAAGCACCGGGAGATGCAGCATGGCTGAGGCTTTGGGCATTGAGATACGCCATCTTTACAAAATCTTTGGTCCTCACCCCGACAAGTGCATGGCACTGGTGGCGCAAGGCATGGGCAAAGACGAGCTGCGCGATGCACACGGCCATGTTCTCGGCTTGCGAGATGTGACCCTGAGCATTGCCCCTGGACAGATTCAGGTGGTGATGGGTTTGTCCGGATCGGGCAAGAGCACTTTGATTCGGCACATCAACCGCTTGATCGAGCCCACGGCCGGTGAATTGTGGGTCGGAGAGCAAGATGTGCTGAAAATGCGACCTTCAAAGCTGCGGACCTTCAGGCGCAAGCAGGCGGCCATGGTGTTTCAGAAGTTCGCACTTTTCCCTCACCTGACCGTGCAGGAAAACGTCGAATACGGTTTGCGCATACAGGGTGTTCGCAAATCAACGCGTCAGGCCGATGCCTTGCGCTGGATCGAACGCGTGGGGCTCAAGGGGTATGAAACCCATTTTCCCAATCAGCTCTCGGGCGGCATGCAGCAACGTGTGGGCTTGGCCCGGGCCTTGACCAACGATGCCCCGATTTTGTTGATGGACGAAGCGTTTTCTGCACTGGACCCGCTCATCCGCAGCGACATGCAAAGTGTGTTGCTCGACTTGCAGCAGGACCTGGGCAAGACCATCGTATTTATCACCCATGACCTGGACGAGGCCTTGCGTCTGGGGGACCGTATTGCCATCTTGCGCGATGGCGAAGTGGTGCAACAAGGCACGGGGCAAGAGATTTTGCTCAAGCCGGCTGACGACTACATCAAGAGCTTTGTGCGCGAAGTCAATCGGGGTCGGGTGATCCGATGCAGAACTTTGCTGCAAGCGGTCCCAGCCATCGAAGGGCCCACCGTGGACTCTCAGTTGGTGATCGAAGAAGTGGCCCGGCTGCTCAGTGCCGAGGGTAAAGAGGCGGCCAATGTGGTCAACAGCAAAGGCAAGCATCTTGGCGTTGTGACCATGACGGACATCATTGCGGCCATGGTGCCGCCAAGAGACTGACCGTGTCAGCGCGGTTGACTCTCAGGCCAAGGCTTTTTTGAGCCAATCGGCAAAGGTGGCGCATTCCCAGCGCTCCATGGTGCCGGTGCGCCAGCACAGGTAATGGGCGTGCGGGCTGGGCACGCTGCGCTCGAACAGGCGCACGAGTTGGCCGCTTTCCAGCCAGGGCGCACCGAGTTTGGTGCGGATCAAGCCCACGCCCAAGCCTTGGGCGGCGGCGTCGCACATGAGGCCGATGTCGTTGAACGATGAGCCGTCCAAGGGCTCGGGCCAGTCCAAGTCGTGCGCGGCAAACCAGGTTCGCCAAGGCTCCAGAGGGCTGCGCAAGAGGGCGACACCCTGCAGCTCTTCTGCGCTGGCAAAAGGACCGTTCTCGCGCAGCCAGGCGGGTGAGGCCAGTGGCGTCACATCGTCTTTGGCCAGACACACATGTTCCACATCCGAATAACGGCCCGTGCCAAAACGCACGGTCAAATCGGCGTCTTCGGCCACCACGTCAAGCAGGGGAATGCTCACTTGCAGGGTGATGTCGATCTCGGGGTAGGCGTCCAGAAAGTGCTTGAGGCGCGGCATGAGCACCGAGCGGGCAAAGGTCGGGGTGACCGCCAAGCGCAGTTTGCGGCGGCCCGGGGTGTTGCTGGCGCTGGGAAAGCGTTGCAGCGACACCAATCCTTCGCGCACATGGGCCAGGTATTCAATGCCTTCGGTGGTGAGCGAAAAATCGGCCCGACCAAACAGCTTGGTGCCAATGATTTGCTCCAGCTGCTTGACCCGGTGGCTCACCGCGCTGGGCGTCACGCACAGCTCCTCGGCCGCTTGGGTCACACTGCGCAATCGCGCCAAGGCCTCAAAGGTCAAGAGGCACTGGATGGGGGGGATGCGCGAGTGGGCAGACATATTTGATCAGTTGGGGACAGAGCTAAAGATCTGTCCCGCAAAAATATTCATTTGAAAATCACCGTCTTGTGGCCATTGATCAGCACGCGGTGTTCGCTGTGCCATTTGACGGCGCGGGCCAGCACCTGGCTTTCTGTGTCACGGCCTTGGGCCGTGAGGTCTTCCACGGTTTTGCTGTGGTCCACGCGGGCCACGTCTTGTTCGATGATCGGTCCTTCGTCCAGATCGGCCGTCACATAGTGGGCGGTGGCGCCGATGAGCTTCACGCCCCGGTCGTGGGCCTGGTAGTAAGGCTTGGCCCCTTTGAAGCTGGGCAAAAACGAGTGGTGGATGTTGATGGCGCGGCCAGCCAGTTTGCGGCACAGGTCGTCGCTCAAGATTTGCATGTAACGCGCCAACACCACCAACTCGGCGCCTTCAGCTTGGATGATCTCGTACTGCTTGGCTTCGGCCTGCGCCTTGTTGTCTTTGGTCACCGGGATGTGGTGAAACGGCACGTTGTAGCTGGCCGCCAGTTGGTAAAACTCGCGGTGGTTGCTGACGATGGCCCGGATATCCAACGGCAGCAAGCCACTTTTCCAGCGGAACAGCAGGTCGTTGAGGCAGTGACCTTCTTTGCTGACCATGATCACGGTGCGCATGGGCTGGGCGGTGGCGTGCAGGTCCCAAGTCATGTTGAAAGTGGTGGCAAATGTGCTCCATTGAGCATTCAAAGCTTCAAAGTCCAACTGATCACACGCAAACTGCACCCGCATGAAAAACAAACCGGTGTCGTGGTCGCTGTATTGGGCCGCCTCTTCGATGTTGCCTCCACGCTCCAGCAAAAATCCTGACACGGCATGTACGATGCCGGTGCGGTCAGGACAGGAGAGGGTGAGGATGTAAGTGGTCGTCATAGTTTTCAGAGGCGGTGTTCGCCGTCACTTTCGAGAGGGTGGGACGGTCGTGGCGTAAGGGGCTATTCTAGAAGACGCCTGTGCTCGTCGCTGGTGGGGTGTCGCGACTGAGCGGTAGGTGAGCCGTTTGGCCTTTAAACTGCATGACTTGATGGATTCAGAGGAGTTTCTGCTGTGGCCCACACCGACTTGAACATGGACAACCAATGGTTGCCTTTCACCCCCAACCGTACCTTTAAGCAAGACCCGCGCGTATTCGTGGGGGCCGAGGGCATGCACTTCACCACGCACGACGGCAAGAAGGTGATCGACGGCATCTCTAGCCTCTGGTGCGTGGGTGCGGGCCACAACCGCCGCCCGATCAACGAAGCCATCAAAAACCAGCTGGACACGCTGGACTACGCCACTGCTTTCCAGGCCAGCAACGACAAGGCCTTCAAAGCGGCGCAGATGATTGCCGACATGGCGCCGGGCGATTTGAACAAGGTGCTGTTTTGCAATTCGGGCTCTGAGGCGGCCGACACCGCCCTGAAAGTGGCGCTGGCCTACCACCGCGCCCGGGGTGAAGGCCACCGCAATGTGTTCATTGGCCGCGAAAAGGGTTACCACGGCGTGAACTTCGGCGGCATGAGCGTGGGCGGCCTGCCTGCCAACCGCAAGGTGTACGGCGCACAACTGCTGCCGCGTGTGGACCACATGCGTTTTATCCACGACCCGGTGAACCACGCCTACATCCACCACGAAGAACCGGTGTGGGCCGAAGACCCGCTGCTGGAGCTGGAAAACCGCATCTTGGTGCTGCACGATCCGAGCAATATTGCCGCGGTGATCGTCGAGCCGATCGCGGGCAGCGCGGGCTGGTACATCCCGCCCAAGGGCTATGTGAAGCGCCTGCGCGAGATTTGCGACAAGCACGGCATTTTGTTGATTTTTGACGAGGTGATCACCGGCTTTGGCCGTCTGGGCGTGAACTTTGGGGCTGACTACTACGGCGTGGTGCCCGACATGCTGAACTTCGCCAAGGCGGTGACGAATGGCGTGATCCCGCTGGGCGGCGTGATTTGCCGCGACTTCATCTACGACGCGATGATGAACGCCAACTCGCCAGCCCACGCCATCGAGTTCTTCCACGGCTACACCTATTCCGGCCACCCCGTGGCTTGCGCCGCTGCCATTGCCACGCTCGATTTGATGAAGGAAGAAAACCTGTTTGCCCGTGCAGGGCAACAGGGCCGGGTTTTGGGCGACGCGATGCACAGCGCATTGAAGGGCTTGCCCAACGTGATCGGCATCCGCACGTTGGGCCTGGCCGGGGCAGTGGAGCTGGCCAGCATCCCGGGCACGCCGGGCAAGCGGGCCTACGACATCTTCATGGACTGCTTCCACCATGGCGTTTGGGTGCGCCCGGCAGGCGAAAACATCGTCATTTGCCCGCCCTACATTGTGGAAGACGCACACATCGACCAGATCGTGCAAACGGTGGCCGACAGCATCCGTCGACACGCTTGATGCACGGGATACAGGGTGCGGGGGCGCGTCCTTGAAACGCTGGCTGCGCTCCTTGGGCACTTTGGCCGCCGCCTGGCTGGCCGCTGAACTGTGCGTCTGGCTGGGCACGCCCATTCCTTGGATGCTGGGCCCTTTGCTGGTCACGGCGCTGGCCTCTATGGCGGGTGCGCCGACGCACAGTGCCAACATCTTGCGCAACAGCGGGCAGTGGGTGATTGGGACCGCTTTGGGTCTGTATTTCACGCCTCAGGTCAGTGCCTTGGTGTTGGCCCAGTGGTGGGCCATTATTCTGGCGGTGGTGTGGGCGCTGGCGCTGGGGGCTGGGTTTGGTGGGTGGTTGCAGCGTCGCCACGGCGCCGAGTTGGCGCACCTGCCGCCCCGGGCTTTGCTGGCCACCACGTATTTTTCCGGCTCGATCGGCGGAGCGTCCGAGATGACGCTGCTGGCCGAGCGCCACGGCGCCCGCACCGATCTGGTGGCTGCGGCGCACAGCATGCGCTTGGTGATGGTGGTGATTGCCGTGCCGTTTGGCATGCAATGGGCGCAGCACCAATGGGGTTTGACGGTGGATGCGTCCTTGTTGCCCGGCCCGCGCCTGGCGCAATGGCCGGGCTTGCTGTGGCTGGGCTTGGTCACTGCAGCTGGCGGTTGGGTCATGCTCAAGCTGAGGCGCACCAACCCGTGGTTCATGGGCGCATTGCTGGCGTCGATGGCGGTGACCCTGTTGGGTTGGCAGTGGTCGGCGGTGCCCAATGTGCTGTCCAACGCGGCGCAGCTGGTCATTGGGGTGAGCTTGGGCATCCGGTTTCGGCGTGAATTCGTCAAGACCGCGCCCGGTTGGCTGGTCTCAGTGGCATGGGGTTCGTTGTGGATGATGGGCGCGTCGGTGGTGTTTGGCATGGCCCTGGCATGGGGCACGGGCTTGCACTCGGCCACGATGATTTTGGGCACGGCCCCCGGCGGGATCACCGAGATGGCCATCACGGCCAAGGTGCTGCAGCTGGGGGTGCCGGTGGTCACGGCTTTTCAGGTTTGCCGTTTGGTCGCGGTGTTGCTGATCGTGGGGCCGTTGTTCACCTGGGTGTCACGGCGGATGGCCAAGGCTTGATGGGCTGTCAATGCACGACGACCGGCTGCTGGGCCAGACCGGTGTAGCCCTCGAGGGTGTCCTCGACCTCTTCTTGTGTGGGAGTGTGCTGCTGCCAAGCTTGAATCTGCTGCTGGAACATTTCAGCCCAGGAGCCGTCCAAGTAGACCTCTTTGCCAGACCGTTTGTCCACGATTTCAAAACCATGGCGCTCCAACTGGGGGGCACTGCTGACGACCGAAGTTTCGGTAGGCGCATTGGCCAGCATGTGCGTCACGGCGAAGGTTTCGGATTCATAAAGCAGGTTCATGGATTCATTCTCTCTCAACTTATGGCTTGCAAGTGGGTGCACATGTAACAACTTCAAGTGAGTGTGGTTTTTGGTTGAATCGTTGAGTGGTGGGATGGGCTCATGGGGTTAGCGGTAGAGCGTCCAAGGCTTCACGCCCAATCAGCTGCAGGTCGATGTAGCTCCCGCTGGCTTGAGTGATGCGGATTCGTGCGGGCAGCCAGTCATGAACAGATGAGACCCAGAACTCGACCTGAGCATCAAAGCGGTTGCGAGGCCTGCATACCCATTTGACGGCCTGCACGCTCTGTCCGTCCATTTGCAGGGTCTCCAGTTTTTCCATGGTCAACAGCCAGGGAAAAGCGTCACGCACAGTCGCTGTCTGGATCTGCAATCGGGTGCCGGGCGGCATCTGATCAGAGGACTGGGCCATGGCTGCCGCCAGCTGCACATACAAACTGACCTGGTCTTGAGCTCCAAGTTGAAGGGCGGTTGTAGGGGCGTTGTTGCTGAACACGATCCGCTGGTTCGGGCGGTCGAAGTGAGCCGCTCGTTCGCTGCGCCAGCTGTCCGAAAACCGGGTCGGAGAAAGTCCTGTGTTGTTGATCTGGCCCACGCTGCGCCAGTGCCTGGAGCCCAGTAAAAAGGCCCGGACAGACAAGCTCACGTTGTAGGCGCTGGCGTTGTGCTGCCAGCGCAGCTCGCCAGAGGCTTGGTATGAGATGCCTTTTTCTTGGCCGTTGAGCCGGTAGCTCAACAAGGCGGAGGGGGGCAACGAAGCCAGGGCCAATTCAGGCAAAGCCAGGGTGGCGCTGGCGATGCTATCGGCCACGGTCGTTGCAGACTGGTCGGTGACATCGCTGGAGGAGCCGCTTGGATTTGGAGTGGCTGGCGAAGCCGCAGCCTTGAGGTTTGGTTGTCCCGTCGCTTGGTCCGCAATGGGGGTGTCGACAGGCACCCAATCCGCTGGGTTAACAGGGGCAGACACGTTCGGGTCGCTGGCCGCGCTTTGTAGTGGGCTCGGTTCTGATGCGGAGGGGGCAAAAGGCGGTGCCGCAGCCGTGGTCACCGGCAGTGAAGCGGGTTCACCCGGTGGGGTGGAGGCTTGAACAGCCGCCCCGGCAACCATGGGCTCTACCTGCTTTTCGGTGCTTGCTTCAAGGTCCTTGACCGGTCCGGTGTCCTTTGTGTCGGCCAAACTATCTTGGTCTTTCGGCTGTATTGACTCTGTGTTCGTCAGGGTGGCGCTTTCGGACAAGTCCTGGTCTGAGGCTGTCCGGTATTCGGGTGAGGGTGTTTGCTCAACTGCCATGGCTGTTGGCGCTTGTTGAGGGGGGGCTGCGACTTTAGGTGCTGCGGGCTTGGGTGGGGGGATGGGTTTGGG
>JANQXJ010000258.1 GCA_030729445.1 Limnohabitans sp.
GCGGGGCCTCGTTTGGAGCGGGCAATTACGGCATGTGCGGGCGCGGCTACGCACCGCGCTTTTTGTTCAGCTGGCCGGGGGCCAGAACCGCCGTGATGGGTGGCGAGCAAGCCGCACGCACCATGCAAATCGTGGCCGAGGCGGGCATGGCCCGCAAAGGCATCACGCCCGACCCGGACAAGATGCAGGCCCAGTTCGACAAGATCGTGGCCTTGTTTGAAGCACAAGCCGATGCTTTTTACACCAGCGGCTTGGTGCTGGACGACGGTGTGATCGACCCGCGTGACACACGGGCAGTGTTGTCGTTTTGCCTCGACACCTGCGCCGAGAGTGCAGCCCGCCAACCCCGTGCCAGCACGTTTGGCGTGGCGCGCATGTGAAGGCCCAGACATGGCCACCGATTTGAAACACATGCTCTCGCTGGACGCCGCCCACCAGTTGTGTGAGTTGTTGGCTGCAGCAGGAGCCACGGTACACCGGGGCCAATGGCAAAAGGCCATGGGGCCCGACTTTGAGGCCCTGGGCTTGATGGACCGAGGCCGACGCCTGGCCCAAGTGATGGCGACCTGTTTGCCGCCCGACTTTGCACGAGCCGCACCATTGTTGGTGCGTGCCATGGGCCGCCCCATGGGGCTGGACAAACACGGCGAGCCCACCGCCAGTGGCGATGTGCCCAGCAGCTTCTTTTACCTGCCGCACAGCATGTACATCGCCAGCCATGGCCTGCACCATCTGCCCGAAGCCCTGCACGCCCAACACGCCCTGACCCAGCGCTTCACCGCCGAATTCAGCCTGCGGCCGTTTTTACAACAACACCCCGATGCCACCTTGGCCCATCTGGCGTTGTGGGCCACACGCCCGCGCTTGCCCTGGGCCGCGCGTTTGCCCGATTTTGTGCGTGACCCCACGCCGGTGCTGCCTTTGTTGGCCCGCTTGCGCGACGACCCCTCGGCGTATGTGCGCCGCTCGGTGGCCAACCACCTGAACGACATCGGCAAAGACCACCCAGAGCTGCTCACGGGCACGGCCCGCCAATGGCTGGACGATGCGCCGGTGCCTGCAACGCGGCAAAGCTTGCTGCGCCATGCGCTGCGCACCGCCATCAAACGTGGCGATGTGCAGGCCCTGGCTTTGTTTGGGCATGGGCAAGTGAGCCCTTTGCAGATTCACAGCGCGAGCATCAGCCCTTCAACAGCCCGTATTGGCGAAAGCGTCACCTTGCGTTGTCAATTGCACAACCCCACTGCTCAGGCGGCCAGCGCCTTGGCCGATTGGCGGGTTTTTTACGTCAAGGCCAACGGCACGCTGAGCCCCAAGGTGTTCAAAGGCAGCACGGTGCAGGTCGAGGCCCACAGCAGTGTGGTGATCGAAAAAACCCTGTCGCTGCGCCAAATGAGTACCCGCACCCACCACCCGGGCCGCCACACGGTGGAGATCGCCCTCAATGGGCACGCCCACCCCATCGGCCACTTCGATCTGCATCCCTGAACCCACCCCACGGAGACACACCATGCAATACACCCACGAGCACCGCGAAATCCAGAACACGCTCAAGCGTTTCATCGAAGCCGAGATCAACCCCCATGTGGACGAGTGGGAAGCGGCCGAGATTTTCCCGGCGCACGAGGTCTTTAAAAAGATGGGCGACTTGGGGCTGCTGGGCCTGACCAAGCCCGAAGCCTTTGGCGGCGCGGGGCTGGACTATTCGTACGGCATGGCCATGGCCGAGGCGCTGGGGCACATCGATTGCGGCGGCATTCCCATGGCCATTGGTGTGCAGACCGACATGGCCACGCCCGCGCTGGCGCGTTTTGGCAGCGACGAATTGCGGACGCAATTTTTGGCCCCGGCCATTGCGGGCGACATGGTGGGCTGCATTGGCGTGAGCGAGCCCGGCGCGGGAAGCGATGTGGCGGGCATCAAAACCGTGGCGCGCAAGGACGGTGACGACTACGTGATCAGCGGGCAAAAAATGTGGATCACCAACAGCCTGCAGGCCGACTGGATGTGCATGCTGGTCAACACGGGTGAAGGTCAGAGCGGAGCGGGCAACAATCCGCACAAAAACAAGAGTCTCGTCATGGTGCCTATGCGCGAGAACGGCAAGCTGTTGCCCGGCATCGAGGTGGGCAAGAAGATCAAAAAAATCGGCATGAACAGCAGCGACACGGGCTTGATTTATTTCGACGAAGTGCGGGTGCCCCAGCGCTATCGCATCGGGGCCGAGGGCCAGGGCTTCATCTACCAGATGCAACAGTTCCAAGAAGAGCGCCTGTGGTGCGCGGCCAGCACCTTGCAGTCGCTGACCAACTGCATCCATTGGACTGTGGAGTGGGCGCAAGAGCGCAAGCTGTTTGGCAGCACACTGGCCGACCAGCA
>JANQXJ010000259.1 GCA_030729445.1 Limnohabitans sp.
GGCTCAAAAATTTGGTGGTGACGCAATTCACCGACGTGTTTGACCCACAGGCCGTCAGCCCGGAAGACCTGCCCGAAGCCTGGCGGCCCTGGTTGTTGCCCGTGCGTGATTTGCCGGTTTTGAGTTCTGGCCAAGTGCATGCCTGGGCTGCGCTCATGGCCCAGCCCGCTGTGGCTTTGCCGCCGCCCCAAGCTCAAACCGACGACCTGGCCATCTTGCCTTACACCAGCGGGACCACTGGCTTGCCCAAAGGCTGCATGCACACACACGGCACCATCATGCACAACGCCATGTCGAGCGGTGTGTGGGGCAATGGCACGCCCGAAAACGTGACCTTGTGTGTGGTGCCCATGTTCCACATCACCGGCATGGTGAGCGTGATGCACACCAGCATCTTGCTGGGTGCCAGCCTGGTGATCATGCCGCGTTGGGACCGCGATGTGGCGGGGCATTTGATCTCGAAATGGCGTGTCACGCACTGGACCAACATCCCAACCATGGTGATCGATTTGCTCGGCAGTCCCCACATGGACCGCTATGACCTCAATAGCTTGGTCTACATTGGTGGTGGTGGCGCCGCCATGCCCGAGGCGGTGGCTCAGCGTTTGTTGGAGCAGTTCGGGCTGCGTTATGTGGAGGGCTATGGACTGACCGAGACGGCGGCGCCTTCGCACACCAACCCGCCCGATGCGCCCAAAAAGCAGTGCTTGGGCATTCCGTTCATGAGCGTGGAGTCGCGCATCGTTGACCCCGAGACCCTGGCCGAGTTGGCACCGGGCGAGTCGGGCGAGATCGTGATCAGCGGCCCGCAGGTGTTCAAGGGTTACTGGAAGCGGCCAGAGGCGACTGCGGCGGCTTTTTTTGAGCGCGACGGCTTTCGGTTTTTCCGATCAGGCGACATGGGCCGGGTCGATGAAGCGGGTTACTTTTTCATGACCGACCGATTGAAGCGCATGATCAATGCCAGCGGTTTCAAGGTCTGGCCCGCCGAGGTCGAGGCGCTGATGTTCCGCCACCCTGCCATTCAAGAGGCCTGCATCATCGCCACACGCGATGCTTATCGGGGTGAGTCGGTCAAGGCGGTGGTGGTTTTGCGGCAAGACCACAAAGGCAAAGTGTCCGAGCAGGACATCATCGACTGGTGCCGTGAGAACATGGCCGTTTACAAAACGCCCCGCGCCGTGAGTTTTGTTGACGCCTTGCCCAAGAGCGGCAGCGGCAAAGTCATGTGGCGGGCACTTCAAGAGGCCGAAATGGCCGCCTTGGGCGCACCTGCGAAGGCTTGAGCCCCGTTGATTGTTCCCCATCCCCATGAGCCTGAGACTTTCCATCCTTGACCAATCGGCCACTGCCTCCGGGCGCGGCCAAGACGCGACCATTCGCCAGACGCTGGCGCTGGCGCAAAAGGCTGAGGCTTGGGGTTATGACCGCTTTTGGGTGAGCGAGCACCACAGCCACCCCAGCATCGTGGGCAGCGCCCCCGAGGTCCTGATGGCCGCCATCGCCGCACGCACCCAGCGCATCCGCATTGGCAGCGCGGGGGTGATGTTGCCGCACTATTCGCCGTTGAAAGTGGCTGAGCAGTTTCGGGTTCTGGACGCCTTGGCCCCCGGCCGCATCGACTTGGGTGTGGGCCGCGCCCCGGGCAGCGACGGGCGAACCGCCCAGTTGCTCAACCCCGACCGCAGCGCCTCGGAGCGTTTTCCGCAGCAGGTCATGGAAATGCAAGCCTGGGTGAATGGCCACAACCTGCCACCCGGCCACCCCGGGTACAACGTGTTCGCCTACCCGCAGTCGGACACCGCGCCCACGGTGTGGATGCTGGGCAGCTCGGATTACGGCGCCCAGCTTGCCGGACATCTGGGCCTGCCTTATGCGTTTGCCTACTTCATCACCGACGGGCAGGGCGCAGACGAAGCCCTGCAGATCTACCGCGAAACTTTCCGGCCGAGCGCGGGCTTGGCCAAGCCCCATGCTGCCTTGTGTGTCTGGGCCTTGGCCGCCGACACCGACGAAGAGGCGCTGCGTCTTTTTGAAAGCCGCGCCCGCTGGAAGATGGACCGGAATCTGGGCCGCATCGGTGCGCTGCTGCCGCCCGAAGAAGCGGCGCGTGATTACAGCCCCGCTGAACAATTTGCCCTGGAACGCCTGCGAGATGGGGCCTTGATCGGTTCGGCCGCCACGGTGGGCCGCAAGCTGCGCCAGCTGGCCGCGCGGCTGGAGGTCGATGAGTTGGTGGTCATCACCTGGACACATGACCCTGCAGCGCAAATGCACTCTTACGAGTTGCTCGCCCAAGAATTTGGATTGGCGGCAAACTCGAAGCTTTGATTTTTTAAACCCTCAGGATTTTTGACATGTTCACCACCGCAATCGCTG
>JANQXJ010000260.1 GCA_030729445.1 Limnohabitans sp.
GCGGGCGAATTGCGTGCCACGGGCGACGTGCTGATCGACCAATTGGTGCAGATGCAACGCACCGGCTTTGATGTGGCCGTGCTCAAAGACGGCGTGGATGCCAGCGCCGCCCAGCGGCAATTGGACCGCTTCGCCGGGTACTACCAAGGCTCGGCCGTGGAGACGCAACCGCATTTTGCAAAGACCTAAGCTCAGTGTGAGCCATGTGCGGCCGTCCAGATCTGGATCGCCACGCTGCGCTCGCGATGACCCCTAACGACATGACCTCTTCCCTCATTTCACCGCGCAGCGCACCGGCCAAAGCCACCGAGCTGCACGCCCAAGCCAGCCCCGACTTTGCCGCCAAGCTGGCCGAGACCCAAGCGCTGCTGCGCCGCGCGGCGGCCGAGTTCGCGCCCGTGACCCAGGCCTCCAGCTTGGGTGCCGAAGATGTGGTGATCACGCACCTGATCAACAGCCTGCAGCTGGACATTCCGGTCTTTGTTCTGGAAACCGGCGCACTGCACACCGAAACTTTGGCCTTGCTGGAGCGCACCCAAGCGCATTCGCGTGCGCCCATCGTGGTGTACCGCCCGGTGCAAGAGTCGGTGATCCAATTCGTGCGCGACCAAGGACAGGATGCGATTTACAAGTCGATGGAACTGCGCAAAGCCTGCTGCGGCGTGCGCAAGATGGAGCCATTGGCCCGCGCCCTCAAAGGCCAAAAAGCCTGGATCACCGGTCTGCGCCAAGAGCAATCTGCGGCCCGCGCCGAAGTGCCGTTGATCGATGAGAGCGAAGTGGCCACCAAGTCTTTGCACAAGTTCAACCCCTTGGCCCGATGGACCTGGGGTGACGTGTGGCACTACATCGCCACGAACCAGGTGGACTACAACCCGCTGCACGACCAGTTCTTCCCCAGCATCGGCTGCGCCCCTTGCACGCGGGCGATCAGCTTGGGCGAGGAATTCCGCGCCGGGCGCTGGTGGTGGGAGGACGAGGCGGCCAAGGAGTGTGGCTTGCACGTCAAGTCTTGAGTTTCGGGATGTGATGTGTGGGGCAAGCCGGACTCCTCATAAGCCGCTTCGCGTCACAAATCGTCACCCGCCTTGCCCCACACATCACACCAAGCGTCTCAGGACTTGACTTCAGACACCTTGACCGAAAAGAGATACGAGAGAACCAAATGACAGCCATCACACAAACCGAGTTGCACACCCTGAGCAACAGCCACCTGGACGCGTTGGAAGAAGAAACGATTTTCATCCTGCGCGAAGTCGCCGCCGCTTTCGAGCGCCCTACCCTGCTGTTTTCGGGCGGCAAAGACTCGCTGGTCATGCTCAAGTGCGCCGAAAAAGCTTTTGGTGCCGGCCGCATCCCCTACCCGCTCTTGATGATCGACACCGGCCACAACTTCACTGAAGTGACCGACTTCCGCGATTCGCGTGCGAAGGAACTGGGTGCCGAGCTGATCGTGCGCAGCGTTGAAGACTCCATTAAAAAAGGCACCGTGCGCTTGGCCCACCCGGGCGAGAGCCGCAATGTGCACCAGTCGGTCACGCTGCTCGAAGCGATTGAAGAGTTCCGCTTTGACGCCCTGATTGGCGGCGCCCGCCGCGACGAAGAAAAAGCCCGCGCCAAAGAACGCATCTTTTCGCACCGCGACAGTTTTGGCCAATGGCAGCCCAAGGCCCAGCGCCCCGAGTTGTGGACGCTGTTCAACCACAAGCTGCAGCCGGGCGAGCACTTCCGTGTGTTCCCGATCAGCAACTGGACCGAGCTGGACGTGTGGCAGTACATCGCCCGCGAACGCATCGCGCTGCCCTCGATCTACTACACCCACCAACGCGAGGTGGTGGACCGTCGGGGCCTCTTGGTGCCGGTGACCGCGCTGACACCGCCCAAAGACGGCGAAGAAGTGGTGGTGCGTGATGTGCGTTTTCGCACCGTGGGCGACATCACCTGCACCTGCCCGGTCGAGAGCACCGCGGCCACGCCCGAGCAAATCGTGATCGAAACATTGGCGGCCGATGTGAGCGAGCGCGGCGCGACCCGCATGGACGACAAGACCTCCGAGGCTTCGATGGAGAAGCGCAAAAAAGACGGCTATTTCTGATCAGGGAGAACAAGACATGCACAACGAACAACACTTTTCCGCCAAGTCCTCAGAAAGCAACACACAAACCGCGTTGCGATTCATCACCTGCGGCTCGGTCGACGACGGCAAGAGCACACTGATTGGCCGCCTGCTGGTGGACACCAAGGCCGTGCTGCAAGACCACTTGGCCGGTGTGCAGCGCTCAGGCGAAACCGACTTGGCCTTGCTGACCGACGGCTTGAGCGCCGAGCGTGAGCAAGGCATCACCATCGATGTGGCCTATCGCTATTTC
>JANQXJ010000261.1 GCA_030729445.1 Limnohabitans sp.
GCCTGGGTCTGGGACCCTTTGCTGCGGCATTTTTCGCGGCCCGAAAACGGCGGCTACCGCTGCGTGGCCCCCAACCTGCGCGGTTACGAGCGCTCGAGCGCCCCCGAAGACGTGAAGGCCTACCGCGCCAAACACCTGGTGCAGGACATCGTGGCCCTGATCGACAGCGAATGCGGCCCCCTCCCGGGCGGACGCCCGATGGCCGCACTCATCGCCCACGATTGGGGCGGCGCCGTGGCCTGGAGCCTGGCCAACCAGCACCCTGAACGCCTGCGCCAGTTGGTGATCATCAACTCGCCCCACCCCGGCCCCTTTCTTGAGGCCTTGCAACACGACCCGGCGCAGCAAGCGGCCAGCACCTACATGAATTTTTTGGTGCAGCCCGATGCGGCGGCGCAATTGGCGGCCAACGACTTTGAACGCATGTTCGGTTTTTTGACGGGCCAAGACACTTCTTTGCAATCCCTCACCTCGCCAACGCCAGACCACCCCGCCCACTGGCTCACGCCCGCCGTGAAAGCGCAATACCGCGAGGTTTGGCAGCATGGGCTGCAAGGCGGCTTGAACTATTACCGCGCCTCACCCCTGCGCCCGGCCACCGCCACCGACCCGGGTGCCAACGCCGTGCAGATCCCGCCCGAGGCGCTGCGCATCGAGGTGCCCACGCTGCTGATCTGGGCGCAGGGCGATGTGGCCTTGTTGCCCTGCCTGACGGAAGGGCTGGACGCGCACATCCCCGATCTGAAACTCGTGCCGATTGAGCAGGCCACACACTGGGTGGTGCATGAACAACCAGCACGAGTCATCCAAGAGATTGCGAATTTTCTGCCTCCGAGCGGCATCAAATCCGCTCAATAAACCCCCGGCTCGCCCTCGGGTCGGGTTTTGAACCGTTTGTGCACCCAGTAATACTGATCCGGCATGGTGTCGATCAAGGCCTGCAGTTCACGGTTCATGCGGGCGGTGTCGGCCTCGGCATCTTCGCTCGGAAAATCTGCCCACAGCGGCCCCAGCTCTAGGCAGTAGCCCTGCGGGGTCATGCGTGTGGCCACAGTCATCACCCGTGCACGCCCCAAACGCGCAAAACGCGACAAAGAAGGCACGGTGGCCGCCTGCACGCCATAAAAGGGCACAAACACCGACTCGTTGCGCCCAAAGTCCATGTCTGGCAACAAATACAGTTTGTCACCCTGGCGCAGGCCCGACACGATTTGCTTGACCCCCTGGTGGCGGAAATACAAACTCACCTGACCCGAGCGGTTGCGCCCCTGGCGCACCCACTCGTCCAGCGCCGCATTGCGCTGGCGCACATAAATGCTGGCCATGTGCACCCCATGCACCTGGGTCAGGGCGCTGCCGCCCGCGTCCAGCCCCACAAAGTGTGGCGCCAGCATCACCACGGGCTCAGGGCCCAGCAAGGGGCTCAAATCGCCCTGCAACTGCAAACGCCTGCGCAGCTGCGCGGGCGAGCCGTGCCAGAGCCACGACCGGTCAAGCAGCGACTGCGCCACACCCACAAAGTGCCTGCGGGCCAAATGACCGCGCTGGCGGGGCGTGAGGTGTGGAAAGCACAAAGCCAAGTTGACCTGCACAATGCGCCGCCGCGACTGTGCCAAGGCCCACAACACATGGCCCAAGACCCAACCCAAAGCCCGCAAGACCCCCAAAGGCCATGGGGCCAAGAAGCGCATGAGCAAAACAACGGGGTGCATCAGGCGTCCTTGCGCGGGGCTTTGTAGCGGGCATAGCCCCACAAATACTGCTGCGGGCAAGCCCGCACCAGGGCCTCCATGGCTTGGTTGATCTGCACCACCGCCGTCTCCAGGTCCGGTGACAAATCGTGGCCCAACGTCTGGGTGTGCAGCCGGTAACCGCGACCCCAGGGCAAGCGCTCGCCCCAAATCAACACCACCTTCGCCCCGGTTTGCAAGGCCAGCCGGGCCGCCAGTGTCATGGTGTAAGCCGGTTTGCCAAAGTAAGGCGCCCATTGGCCCATGCCCTCGGGCGGCACCTGGTCGGGCAGCAAACCCACAGCCTCGCCTGCCCGCAAGGCCTTGATCATCTGACGCACTCCCGCCAGCGTGGTGGGCACCGCCTGCAAGCCCGGCCGGTTGCGCGCCAAGGCCATCACCTCATTCAAGGCCGCCAGCCTTGCAGGGCGGTACAAAACCGTCAACCGTCCGTGTTGCTTCCCAAAGCGCAAGGCCAGCGCCTGGGCGGTGATCTCAAAGCAACCCATGTGGGGGGTCAGGAACAACACGCCCTGCCCTTGGGCATAGGCTTGGGCAGCTGCCCGGTCGTCGGCCCACACCAAGTGCGGCGTGCGGCCCAGCCACAAACGCGGCAACTCGGCCGACATGCGCCCGGC
>JANQXJ010000262.1 GCA_030729445.1 Limnohabitans sp.
GGTCGACCTGAACGGCTCAGGGGCCGACTTTGCCGTGGGCTGCGGCTACAAATACCTCAACGGCGGCCCCGGTGCCCCGGCTTTTGTGTGGGTGCGCCCAGAGCACACCGACCGCTTTTGGCAACCCCTGGCCGGCTGGTGGGGCCATGCCGCACCCTTTGCCTTCACGCCGGATTACCAGCCCGCCCAAGGCATCACGCGCTACCAGTGCGGCACGCAACCCATCTTGAGCCTCACAGCACTCGACTGCGGGCTCGACGCCTTTTTGGCCGCAGAGGCCTTGGGCGGCATGGCCGCGCTGCGCCAAAAGTCGCTGGCGCTCACGGGCCTGTTCATGCAGCTGGTGCGCACACGCCTGCACGGCCACGGCTTTGGCATCGCCACACCGACTGAGGAAGCCCTGCGCGGCTCGCAAGTGAGCCTGACCCGCGCAGAAGGCGCTTACGCCATCGTGCAAGCCCTGATCGCACGCGGCGTGATTGGCGACTTCAGGGCAGGCGATGGCGGCGTGCATGCCGACATCCTGCGCTTTGGTTTCACGCCGCTTTATGTGGGTTATGCCGACGTGTGGCAGGCCGCAGAACACCTGTGTCAGGTCATGCAAACTGGCGAATGGCAAGACGGCCGCTTTGCGCAAAAGAACGCCGTGACCTGAAAGACCTGTCATGAGTTCCTGCCCTTTCTCTTCAGCCTCCACCACAGCCAACGCCAACGCCGCAGCAGGCGATGCCACAGGCGAGCGCATCGTGCACGATGAAAAAGCACAGCTCGACTTTGATGGCCGCATGAGCTACGGCGACTACCTGCAGCTCGACGCCATCCTGAACGCGCAGCAACCGCTCTCGCCCGACCACAACGAGATGCTGTTCATCGTGCAGCACCAGACCAGCGAGCTGTGGATGAAGCTGATGCTGCACGAGCTGCAAGCCGCCATGGCGGGCATCACGCAAGACCAGTTGCCGGACGCCTTCAAAAAACTCGCCCGCGTCAGCCGCATCATGGAGCAGTTGGTGCACGCCTGGGACGTGCTGGCCACCATGACGCCGCCCGAATACAGCGCCATCCGCCCCTACTTGGCGCAGTCGAGCGGTTTCCAGAGCTGGCAATACCGCTGCATCGAGTTTGCGATGGGCAACAAAAACGCGGCCATGCTACAACCACACGCCCACCGCCCCGACCTGTCGGCCACCGTGCAATCGGCCTACGAAGCACCGTCGCTGTACGACGAATGCCTGCGCCTGTTGAAACGCCGCGGCCTCGATGTGCCGGACACCCACACCCAACGCGATTGGCGACAGCCCTACCCGGCAAGCGTTGCGGTCGAGAACGCCTGGCTGGTGGTCTACCGCAACCCGCAGCAGCATTGGGACCTTTACCAGTTGGGCGAAGAGTTGACCGATCTCGAAGACGCTTTTCGTTTGTGGCGCTTTCGGCATGTGACCACGGTAGAGCGCGTGATCGGCTTCAAGCGCGGCACCGGGGGCACCGGCGGCGTGAGCTATTTGCGCAAGATGCTCGACACCGTGCTCTTCCCGGAAATCTGGACGCTGCGCACGCAACTTTGAAGCCTGACCCAGCTTGTTGATTTGTCATCCTGGACTTTTTTGTTTGTCATCAGGGCTTGTTGATTTGTCATCCCGGGCTTGATCCGGGATCCAGTGATTCTCGGGGGGGTGGAACCCGGATCCAGTCCAGTGCGACAAAAAAGGGACCGGGATGAGTTTGAAAATTTTGACCCACAATTTGAACGTCGAGTCTCAGTGGCTGGTGCGGTACATACGCCTTGTCTGTAACATCACGCCTCATTGTCACTCTCGAAGAACATCGTGCAACTGAACATCAACGGCCAAAGCCGCACCGCCACCGCCGACCCCAGCACACCGCTGCTGTGGGTGCTGCGCGATGAACTCAACCTCACCGGCACCAAATTCGGCTGCGGCATCGCCGCTTGCGGGGCCTGTACCGTGCATGTGGACGGGCAGCCCGTGCGCTCTTGTGTGACGCCCACATCGGCTGTGGCCAATCGCCCCGTCAAAACCATCGAATCCTTGGGCACGGCAGAAAAGCCCCACCCCCTGCAAACCGCGTGGATCGCCGAGCAGGTGCCGCAATGCGGTTACTGCCAAAGCGGCATGTTGATGGCCGCGGCCGCCTTGCTGGATAAAAATCCCCAGCCCAGCGACGCTGACATCGACGCCGCCATGACCAACCTTTGCCGCTGCGGCACCTACCAACGTGTGCGGGCGGCCATCCACAGGGCGGCTGCTGCCATGAAGAAAGGCGGTGCCGCATGAAACGCCGCACCTGGATTTTGAGCGCCTTGGGCGCTACCGGCGCACTGGTGGTGGGCTGGGGCGC